>JAENWJ010000001.1 GCA_016649995.1 Peptostreptococcaceae bacterium | reverse complement strand
TAACCATAACGAATGAGAAATTAATGCGTCGTGGTTATAAAAGTTTATCTTTACAGTATCATAAAATCAGATTGTCTTAGTGAACCGCCAAGTACCGAACGGTACGCTCTGGTGGTGTGAGAGGTCGGTCATTCAATTAATGAATGACCTCCTACTCGATTGGAGGTAATGCATTTGAATATTAATTGGTATCCGGGTCACATGAAGAAAACAAGGGAATTGATTCAGGAAAATATTAAACTAGTGGATGTTGTTATTGAAATCATCGACGCTAGGCTCCCGTTTTCAAGCAAAAATCCGCAAATAGACACTCTTTTTATAAATAAGCCAAAGATTATTGCAATCAATAAAATGGATTTGGCCGATCCGCGTGTTTTGCATAAATTCCAAAATTCTTATAAAGAAAAAGGATTCAAAGTAGTAAATATAAACAGTATGACTGGAGAAGGCACGAAGGAACTGCTAAAAGAGGTTGAAGATGCCGCACAAGGTTTGTTTGAAAAGCTTAAGAAAAAGGGAATGAAAAAAAGAGCTATTCGTATCATGATAATTGGCATACCTAATGTTGGGAAGTCTTCTCTGATAAACAAGCTGGTAGGAAAGAAAAGTGCAAGAACAGGTGACAAGCCAGGTGTAACACGTGGGAAACAATGGGTCAGGATTAAAAAGGATATAGAATTGTTCGATACGCCAGGCATATTGTGGCCAAAGTTCGAAAATCAAAATACAGCTATTAAATTAGCTCTTTCCGGAGCAATAAAGGATGAGTTGATACCATTTAACGAGGCTGCAAGATGGTTAATAAGTTTCTTGCGTGAAAATTACAGAGGCTCTATTTCAAGCAGATATGAAGGTGTTGATGAATCCGCAAGCATTACGGAAATAATTGAAGCAATTGGAAAGAAGAGAGGTTGCATACTTAAGGGCGGAGTTGTAGATTTAGATCGAGCAGTTTATATTTTGGTGGATGACTACAGAAGAGGACGGCTCGGAAGAATAGTACTTGATCGTTTGGATGGGGAATAGCCAGTGCGTGGTTGTTCCCTTTTTATGGTATAATTATAGAATAATTCAGATTAGAGGAGTTAACCGTATGGAATATGAGACCATGAGCATTAAGGAAATAAGGGAATTTGTCGCTGAGTTGGATTTAGAAAGTAGAAACATAGAGTTTGTTTGCAACTCGCTTAAAATTGACAAAAGGAAATCCGTCAACGAAATAGGCAAAAGACTTTTATCGAAAATATGCAAATTAGAAAACGAAAAATCTCGTTTGAAAGAAATGTATTCATATGAAAATAATCTGTATCGAAAGAACATAACATTTATCGCTGGCATCGACGAGGTTGGCCGGGGACCGCTTTCTGGCCCTGTTGTTTCCTCAGCAGTTGTGCTTCCGGCAAATTGCCGGCTTATGGGTTTAAATGATTCAAAAAAGCTTAGTGAAAAAAAACGAAATAGGCTTTATCATGAGATAATGCTTAATGCTATAGATGTATCGGTTGGGATGGCGAGTCCCAACGAAATAGATGAAATAAACATACTGAATGCTACTAAATTGTCCATGAAAAGAGCCGTTGACGCATTGAAATGCAAAGCAGACCATCTTCTTATAGATGCATTAAAATTGGATGATATAGAAATAGAACAGACTGCCATAATTAAAGGAGATGAAAAATCTGCATCCATAGCTGCAGCATCCATTATTGCAAAGGTAACTAGAGACTATATAATGGTTGAAATGAGTAGGTATTTCAAAGTATACGGCTTCGAAAGAAATAAAGGATACGGCACCGCAGAACATATTGAAGCACTAAAAAAATATGGGCCTGTTAATATACACAGAAGAAGTTTCATTAAAGGTATAGTTGGGGGGCGGTAAACGTTAATAAATTAGGTGAAAAATGGGAACGTATGGCAGAAAATCATCTGAAAAGTAAAGGATATCGCATTATAAAAAGGAATTATTGTACGAAGATTGGGGAAGTAGACCTTATTATGAAAGATAAGAACGGCTATTATGTATTCATCGAAGTAAAGAAGCGCACCGGTATTGATTATGGAAGACCTATAGAATATATCAACAAATATAAAATGAAGAAAATAATTAGAACATCCGAGCATTTCATAGTTGCAAATAAATTATCCGGAAATGATTTCAGATTCGACGCAGTTGAAATTATTGAGTGGAAAAATGGAAAAATTGAAATAAATCATATAAAAAATATATTTATTGAATAGGGGGATTATATGCTTGCAAAGATTGTAACTTGCACATTGACAGGCATAGATGGTGAAATTGTCGAATGTGAATCTGACATATCAAAGGGTTTGCCTTCATTCAGCATCGTCGGATTACCAGATGCCGCAGTAAAAGAATCAAAGGACCGCATACGTGCCGCTGTAAACAATTCCGGTTTTGTTTTTCCAGTAAAAAGGATAACGGTTAATCTATCCCCGGCAAGTACAAAAAAAAATGGTTCGCATTTTGATTTACCGATTGCCACAGGTATTATTGTTGCATCAAAATGTATACCTTTCGACAAATTCAAAGACACAGCTATTTTGGGAGAATTGTCCCTGGATGGAAGAGTCAATTGTATTAATGGATTGCTGCCAATGCTTATTGCTCTTAAGCAGTTGTCGGTTAAAAAAGCAATCGTACCATATGGCAATGCAAACGAAGCGGTATACATGCATGGCATGGATATTTATGCTGTAAAGCACTTGCGTGAGGTGATTGATTTCATAGAAGATGAGAAGACAATTGAACCGCTACATATTTCGGAATTCAGCGATTTACATTGTGCATGCAGTTATGAATGTGATTACGCGGAAGTTTCTGGACAGGAAAATGCAAAAAGGGCTATTGAAATATCTGCGGCTGGAAATCATAATCTTCTGATGATTGGTCCCCCCGGATCCGGCAAGACAATGCTGGCAAAAAGATATCCTACGATACTTCCATTGCTTGATGAATCGCAAGCTATGGAAGTTACAAAAATATATAGTATTGCGGGCCTTATGAAAAACCGTGCAATAATGCTTGAACGTCCGTTCAGGAGTCCCCACCATACGCTTTCGTCTGTTTCTCTTACCGGAGGAGGCAACAATCCTAGGCCTGGAGAAATTTCCTTGGCAAATCACGGGGTCCTATATCTTGACGAACTCCCTGAATTCTCAAGAAAAGCGCTTGAGGCATTAAGACAACCTTTGGAAGACAAAAATGTTACCATAACAAGAGTAAATGCAAGCGTTACATATCCATCCAATTTTGTCCTCATTGCAAGCATGAACCCATGTCCGTGCGGATATTATGGTGATAGCCATCATGAATGTAAATGCAGCATAGGCGATATAAGACGGTACATGAGTCGCATATCCGGACCAATTCTTGATAGAATGGATATGCACATAGAAGTTCCAAGCGTTGCATTTGATGCATTGAATGGAAAACAGCAGCGCTCAAGGTCATCAAGTCAAATAAGAGAATCAGTAATTAACGCAAGAGAACGACAAAAAAAGAGATTTATCAATGCTAAAATAAGTCTTAACTCAGAGATGAACAGCCGTCAAATTAAACGTTATTGCAATTTGAACGCAGAATCGAAAAAATTGCTTGAAACTGCGTTCGAGAAAATGGGATTGAGTGCAAGATCATATAATAAAATAATCAAGGTTGCACGTACCATATCTGATATAGAAGGCAGCAAGGACATTGAAACAAATCATTTAATGGAAGCTTTAAGCTATAGAAATCTTGAAACAAAATATTGGAACATATGAAGAGGGTGAGGAAATGCGCGAGGATTATCTGAAAATCAATTATTTCGGTAAGAGGAACAAGGAAATCAATAAATTGATAACTGAACATCTCAATAATCCATCAAAAGAAAAACGCAACTTTTGCCTCAACAAATTGACTTCAATGGCAAATGAGGCTTTAGATGATAACGAATATGCTGCATATAAGAGAAATATAATGAACAAAAGAATTTCCTTCGTTGATATTAGCGAAAGCAATTTTCCTGAAAAGCTAAAGAAAATTTATGACCCGCCTTTGATGTTATTTTATAAAGGGGATTTTAAAATAATTGATGATTGCCCATGCGTTGCAATCGTCGGTTCTAGAAAATGCAGCAATTATGGAAGACAGGTAGCATATGATTTTGCAAAAGGACTTGCAGAATCTGGAATTGCTGTTATAAGCGGAATGGCATACGGCATTGATTCAAGCGCGCATATAGGAGCTTTGGCTGGCGGTGGAAACACTGTTGCCGTAATGGGTACAGGAATTGATAATTGTTATCCTGCAAAAAATAAAACACTTCATGATCGTATTGCAAAAGAAGGATTGCTTTTAACAGAATTTAGCGTTGGCACTATGCCAATGCCTTATAATTTTCCTAGAAGGAATAGAATTATTAGCGGGTTGTCGGACGCTGTAATTGTCGTTGAAGCGGGACTCGGAAGTGGTGCATTAATTACGGCTGATTTTGCACTCGAACAGGGAAAGGAAGTATATGCTGTTCCAAGCGGGATTTTGGGAAGTTGCGGAAAAGGATCTAATAAACTCATAAAGCAGGGTGCGGAATGCCTAGTGGATATAAATGAAGTAATATCTGCTTTTTCTAAAAAGAACAACGTAACACCTATTGAAAAACTTGTAGAAACGGGAATGACTGACGCCGAAAGAGATTTGCTTAAAATAATCGAATTTGAAGGTCCTATACATATAGATAAGATTCTTTCATATAGGCTGATGAGTGTGAATGAAGTAAAAGCTGCTATTATGTTGCTTATGATAAAGAATAAAATTTATATTGAGTCCGGTAATAAATATTGCATAAAAAAGTAAAAGATTTTGAAAATTATACAATAATCTGTTATAATAGGTTTCACTGCTGAAAGAAAAGGTGATTAAATGAAAAATCTAGTAATTGTAGAGTCTCCAGCGAAGGCGAAGACCATATCAAAATTTCTGGGAAGCAATTATAAAGTAAAGGCTTCGGTTGGACATGTAAGAGATTTGCCTAAAAGCAAGATGGGTGTTGATTTCAAAGATAATTTTGAACCTGAATATATTACTATCAGAGGCAAAGGAAAAATTCTTAAGGAATTGAGGAGTGAAGCCAAAAAAGCAGACAAGGTTTATCTTGCAACTGACCCAGATAGAGAAGGTGAAGCTATATCTTGGCACTTGGCAAAGGCATTATCGATTCCGGAAGATGATGTTTGCCGTGTTGAATTCAACGAAATAACAAAGGAAACAATAAAGAAAGCTATAAAAATGCCGAGAAAAATTGACAAGGAGTTAGTAGATGCACAGCAAGCAAGAAGAGTGTTGGATCGTATCGTGGGATACAGCATAAGTCCTTTGCTATGGAGAAAACTGAGAAAAGGATTAAGTGCAGGAAGGGTACAGTCTGTAACGACAAAAATGATATGCGATAGGGAAAACGAAATAATAAATTTCATCCCTGAAGAATATTGGACTCTCAATGTAAAACTGCAGCCTGAAGTAAAAAAATCTTTAGAGGCTGTTTTTTATGGAAACAAAAATGGAAAAATCAAAATAAATACTGCGGATGAAATGAAAACCGTTTTGGATGCATTGAAGAATGATGAATATCGAGTTGATTCTTCAGATGAAAAATTGAAAAAGCGTTCTCCATACAAACCTTTTACAACTAGCAGCCTACAGCAGGATGCTGCAAACAAATTCGGGTTTTCTACAAAACGAACTATGATAGTTGCCCAGCAATTGTATGAAGGCATTCAAATTGGCAAAACTACCGTAGGACTTGTAACATATATTAGAACAGATTCAATAAGAATTTCAGATTTTGCCAAAGAAATGGCTAAAGAACATATTTTGGAAAACTATGGAGAAATGTATATAAAAAAAGAAGGCGGCAAAACTAAACAAAATGGGAAATCTGTTCAAGACGCTCATGAAGCAATACGGCCCACAAGTGTGGCAGTTATGCCCGATGATATAAAATCCCAATTAAAAATCGACCAATACAAAATTTATAAACTCATTTGGGAAAGATTCGTTGCGAGTCAAATGGCTGATTCTATAAGTGACTCTTATCAACTGGGGATAATGAATGGCGAATATTTGTTCAAAGCAAATGGGATGAAATTGAAGTTTGACGGGTTTTTAAAGGTTTACTCATATACGAATGTAAAGGATGTTGAAATACCGGATTTGGATGTAGGTGAAATTCTCAAACAAATTGATCTTGAAAATAAACAAAATTTCACGCAGCCGCCGGGAAGATTTTCAGAATCAACTTTGGTAAAAGCTATGGAGGAAAATGGTATTGGAAGACCTAGTACTTATTCGCCAACGATAACAACAATAATTTCGAGAGGATATGTGCGAAGAGATAAAAAGATTCTTTATCCAACGGAATTGGGCATAACGATAAATGAAATAATGGAAAACTACTTTAAACAAATAGTTGATGTGGACTTTACTGCAAATCTGGAGGCTGAGTTTGATAGAATCGAAGCAAAAGAAGTTTCTTGGCGTAAAGTAGTGGAAGATTTTTATATACCGTTTTCCATAACGTTGAAATCAGCAGATGAAGCAATAGAAAAAATTGACCTTACAGAAGAAACAGATGAAATTTGCGAAAAATGTGGAAGCCCAATGGTAATAAAGCATGGCAGGTTTGGGAGATTTTTAGCATGTTCAAATTATCCTGAATGCAGTAATACCAAATCAATAGTAATAAAAACAGGGGTGAAATGCCCAAAATGCGGTGGCGATATCGTTGAAAGAAAAACAAAAAAAAGACGCATATTTTATGGCTGCCTTAATTATCCCAAATGCGATTTTACCACATGGGATAAGCCGTTGAATGAGAAATGCCCAAAATGCGATTCGCTATTAGTTGAAAAAAGGAATGGTAAAAAAACATCCGTTAAATGTATAAACGATAAATGTGATTATGTAAAAGAAAAAGGTTTGGAATAATAATTGTTTCAAATTTTCCAACAAATCAGTTATAATATTTATAAGAACTTTAGGAGGTAATATGATGGACAGCAGTTTATTGAACAAAACAAGGAAGTTAAATAGAATATTGCAGCAATCGGCAGATGCTCCCGTTTCGTTTTCAGAACTTTGCAAGACTTTGAATGATATTTTAGATGCAAATGTATATGTTTCAAACAAGAGGGGTAAAATACTTGGAGTAAGTCTTGCGGATGCATCCGATGCTTCAATTATTTCGGATGAAAAGTCGGATCAAAAGAAATTCCCTGACGAGTATAATGAGGAATTGGTAAAGATAACACATACAAAATACAATATTACAGGGGATGAATTGCTAAAAGTATTCAAGTATGATATTGAAAGTTTCGACAAATTTGTAACAATTGTTCCCATAATAGGTAATGGTGAAAGACTTGGAACATTCGTGCTTGCACGTTACAACAGCAAGTTTGAAGAAGAGGACATTGTTTTGGCTGAATATTCGGCAACAATAGTAGGCATGGAAATATTAAGATCCAATAGCGGGAAAATGGAAGAAGAAGCAAGAAAAAAAGCCGTAGTACAAATGGCAGTAGGGACTCTTTCATATTCGGAACTTGAAGCCATTGAACACATATTTGCTGAATTGGATGGGAATGAGGGATTGCTCGTAGCAAGCAAAATCGCTGATAGAGTGGGAATAACAAGGTCAGTAATTGTAAATGCATTGCGTAAATTCGAAAGTGCCGGCGTGATTGAGTCAAGATCGCTTGGGATGAAGGGGACGTTTATTAGAATATTGAATGACAAGTTGCCGGAAGAATTAGAAAAGCTCAAAAGATAGACGGCTAATGCCGTCTATCTTTATTGCTTTAAATAATCGTACATGGTATACTATCAACGGCATAAAAACACACTTTTTGCATTCTTGCGGACAGGTGCTTCGATAGAAGTCGTCCGAAATAGGCAAAGAGGAGGAAAAAACCTAAGGAGGATTTACTCATGACAGTAGTATCAATGAAACAGCTTCTCGAATCGGGTGTTCATTTCGGACACCAAACAAGAAGATGGAATCCAAAGATGGCGGAATATATCTTTACGGAAAGAAACGGCATCTACATCATCGACTTGCAGAAAACAGTAAAAATGATTGACAAAGCTTATGATTTTGTAAAAGAAAACACAACAGGCAACAAAACAATTCTTTTTGTTGGAACAAAGAAACAGGCTCAGCAATCTATTGAGCAGGAAGCAAAAAGATGCGGAATGTATTATGTTAATCAAAGATGGTTGGGGGGCATGCTTACCAACTTCAGCACTATCAGAAAAAGGGTTGACCGTCTTTTGCAACTTGAAAAAATGGAGAGCGACGGAACATTCGATTTACTTACCAAAAAAGAAGTAATTAAACTTAAACACGAGCAGGAAAAATTGGAAAAATTCCTTAGCGGAATAAAAACAATGAAAAGAATTCCTGATGTTATTTATGTTGTTGACCCAAGAAAAGAGCGGATTGCAATTCTTGAAGCAAAAAAATTAGGAATTCCGGTTGTTGCTATAGTAGACACAAACTGTGATCCCGATGAAATAGATTTAATAATTCCCGGAAACGATGATGCAATAAGAGCTGTCAAACTTATAACTGCAACTATAGCAAATGCTGTTATTGAAGGAAAACAAGGCGAGCAAATGGAAGAAGCTGCAGAAGAGCCAATTGTTGCAGAAGAGCCAGTTGCTGCAGAAGAACCAGTTGCTGCAAAAGAACCAGTTGCTGCAAAAGAACCAGTTGTTGCAAAAGAACCAGTTGTTGCAAAAGAAAATGTTGTTGAAGACGCAGTTGAGAAAGAAATTAAAGAATAATAAATAAATTTTGATAATTAAGAAGGAGATGTTGAATATGGCTGCTGTAACGGCTGCAATGGTTAAAGATGTTAGAGAAACATCAGGCGCAGGAATGATGGACTGCAAAAATGCGCTTGTAGAGGCTGATGGAAATATCGCTAAAGCAATAGAAGTGTTAAGGGAAAAAGGGCTCGCTAAAGCGGCTAAAAAAGCTGGTAGAATAGCGGCCGAAGGCTTAGTTACTTCATATATACATGGTGGAAGAATTGGAGTTTTGGTTGAAATAAATTCTGAAACCGATTTTGTATCGAAAAATGAAGATTTCATAGCTTTTTCAAAAGATGTAGCCATGCAAATTGCTGCATCAAATCCTTTATTTATTTCGAGAGATGAAATTTCTAAAGAAATAATTGAAAAAGAAAAGGAAGTTTTAAGAAATCAAGCTCTTAATGAAGGCAAACCCGAAAAAATAGTTGATAAAATGGTTGAAGGAAGAATAAGCAAATATTATAAAGAAGTATGTCTTTTGGAACAGCCATTCATAAAAGATCCGGATATGGATATGCAGACACTTCTAAATACGCTAATTGGAAAAATTGGCGAAAAACTTAGTATCAGAAGGTTTGCTAGATTTGTGGTAGGCGAGGGTATTGAAAAAAGAAAAGAAAATTTCGCTGAAGAGGTTGCAAACCAAATAAATAACAAATAAATAATGAGGAGAGCACATAAAGGTGTTCTCCTTTTTTTGAAAAATAAAGGTTATTTTGCATCTTTGTAGAAAATAATGTTATGGGGGTTTTTTTGTGAAGCCAAAATATAAAAGGATTATCTTAAAACTGAGTGGAGAAGCTCTTGCTGGAGAAAACGGTTTCGGAATAAATGAAACAGTAGTAATGGATATTGCTAGACAAATCAAAAGACTTAAGGAAATGGACCTTGAAATAGCGCTTGTTGTTGGAGGAGGAAATTTCTGGAGAGGCCGGTTTGGAAAGGGAATGGATCGTTCAACTGCCGATTATATGGGAATGCTGGCTACAGTAATAAATGGATTAGCTTTACAGGATGCACTTGAAAATATTGGAGTATCGACAAGGGTACAAACGGCAATAGAAATGAGGCAAATAGCCGAACCTTACATCAGAAGAAAAGCTGTAAGGCATTTGGAAAAGAACAGGGTGGTTATTTTTTCCGCAGGAACAGGCAATCCGTTTTTTTCTACAGATACAACAGCTGCCTTAAGAGCAGCTGAAATAGAAGCCGAGGTAATACTTCTCGCTAAAACAGTTGACGGTGTTTATGATTCGGATCCGAATGAAAATCCCGATGCGGTTAAATTCAGTCACCTGACCTACAAGGAAGTGTTGAGCAAGAGTCTAAAAGTTATGGATTCAACAGCAACTTCACTTTGTATGGACAACAATATCCCTATAATTGTTTTCGGATTAGACAATCCAGACAATATTTATAATGTAGTAATGGGTGAAAATATTGGAACAATAGTGAAGGAGGATTAATATGAGAGTGCAAGTGCATGACGATTTCGAAAAAAAAATGAAAAAAACTATAAGTGTATTAAAGGATGAATTGAATTCCTTTCGTGCCGGAAGGGCAAATCCTTCTTTGCTTGACCGCATTACTGTTGATTACTATGGATCGACCATGCCGCTTAAGCAAATAGCTAATGTATCTTCTCCCGAACCCCGCTTATTGGTAGTACAACCTTACGATACTACCGGCATGAAAGATATTGAAAAGGCAATAATACAGTCGGATATTGGAATCAATCCTTCAAATGACGGAAAAGTAATTCGTTTGGCAATTCCGATGCTTACTGAGGAAAGAAGACGAGACCTTACTAAGCTCGTTAAGAAAACAGGAGAAAATTCAAAAATTGCGATTAGAAATGAAAGACGTTCAGCAAACGAAACATTAAAAAAAATGCAGAAAAATAGTGACATAACAGAAGACGATTTTAAAAAAGCCGAGCAAACAGTTGAAGAAATGACAAAGGAATATACTGAACAAGTAGATAAATTGATTGAATATAAAGAAAAGGAAATAATGGAGATATAATGAAATTTGAAATAGATTCATTATTAGGAATGGAACTTGGCTGTGCAAAAAAAACAATTGAAAGTTATGGTGTTCATAAAAACCTTATAATCAGAGAACTTGTTAGTCTGAAGTATAAAGGAGACCGCAAAAATGATGTCTGCCGAATTGTTTTGGCTAAAATGAGTAAGGATGACATCGTGTTGACAGTCAGTTATTTTTAGCCCTCCAGATGTTTATGGAGGGCTCTACCTTTTAAAGCGGGTGAAACTATGAAAATCAATGATAAAATACCTGAACATATAGCTATCATTATGGATGGGAATGGAAGATGGGCTCAAAAGAGAGGTCTTCCAAGAACTGCTGGCCATAAAGCCGGAATAGAGGCTATCAGAGAAGTAATTGAGAATTGTTCTAAAGAAGGAATTAAATATTTAACTCTGTATGCGTTTTCTACTGAAAATTGGAAAAGGCCGCAAAAAGAGGTTTCGGCTTTAATGGAATTGCTTGTCTATTATTTAAAAAAAGAGATAAATTTGCTCCATAAAAACAATGTGCGAATACGAACCATCGGAGACATTGCAAAACTTCCATTAAAAGCACAAAATGAAATAGATTCTGCAATTACAAAAACCTGTAGTAATACAGGTTTGAATGTTACCTTAGCAATAAATTATGGAGGACGACAAGAACTGATTCAAGCGATAAAGAAAATCACCGTCGAATATTGCGAAAATCCGGATGAAATCAATGAATTGACTGTTTCCTCCCATATGGAAACATCGGAAATTCCGGACCCGGATTTAATTATCCGTCCAAGCGGGGAATTAAGAATAAGCAATTTTTTACTTTGGCAAATGGCTTATAGCGAGTTCTGGTTTTCAAATGTTCTGTGGCCGGATTTTAATAAAGATCATTTGAACGATGCAATCAAATCATATAGTGAAAGAAAAAGAAGATATGGTGGATTGAACGCGGAAGAACAGCAGGTGAAAAAATGATAAAAAGAATACTTACAGCGGTTATTGGCATTCCTATACTAATCTTTATAATATATTCAGGTGGAAGCATTTTATTGGTTTCAATAATTGCAGTAACACTCATAGCATTGAATGAATATGCAAGTGCCTTCGAAAATTCAAATGAAAGTCATTCTAATATTGAAGAATTATCTCATTACAAGATTTGGCTTTGGCTTTCTTCCTTGTTCTCCTATGTTGTTCTTTACTATAATAATTTTGACATAAAATTTGAGGCGCCATTTCTTTTAATTGTACTATTGGGAATCTCATTAATTCAAATATTCAATCCTCTAGAGAAATCCGGAACAAGTAGAGATATATTTTATGGATATATTTATATAACGATTTTTTTTAGATTTATATTCTATACCGCGCAATTTGATAACAATTATGTAGTATGGCTTATATTCATTATTGCATGGTCAACAGATACATTTGCATATTTTATAGGTTTGTTATTCGGGAAGAATAAATTAGCACCTATAATAAGCCCTAAAAAAACTATAGAAGGCGCCATTGGGGGCATCGCAGGTTGCGCCGTGAGCACTTTTGTCTTTTCAATAATATTTATCCCTGAAATGGCAAATATATCAATACTATTCGGCATATTTGGAAGCATAATATCTCAATTGGGAGATTTAAATGCGTCTATGATAAAAAGAAACAACGAAATAAAAGATTTTGGAAATATTATTCCAGGTCACGGCGGTATACTTGACAGATTCGACAGCATATTATTTACAGCTCCATATGTGTACGCTGCGTATAGTGTTTTGAGTTTGACAGGAGTGATGAAATGAAACAATTAGCCATATTGGGTTCGACTGGATCGATTGGGACACAAACCTTGGATGTTGTATCAAAATACCCCGAGGAATTCACAGTAAAAATTTTAACTTGCAACAGAAACATTGATCTTCTTGCAAAGCAAATCAATGAATATAGACCAGAATATGCAGTTGTATGCGACCGTACCGCATATGAATGCATTACAAAAGAAAATTTTAATGTTAAGATACTTTATGGCTATAAAGGTATTATTGCTGCGCTTGATAACACTGGCGTCGATGTTGTGGTTAATGCTTTGGTAGGCATATCAGGCATGCTGCCAACCAGACACGCTATTGAATTGGGGGCAAATATTGCACTTGCCAATAAGGAAACTCTTGTTACAGCAGGAGAATTGATAATGGCTGATGCCAAAGCAAAAGGCGTCAAAATACTTCCTATAGATAGTGAGCATAACGCGATTTCACAGTGTTTAAACGGCGAAAATAAAGACCGTTTGAAACATATAATACTTACTGCTTCCGGAGGACCATTTAGGGGTAAGTCTTATAACGAAATGGAGAGAGTCACCATAAAAGAAGCGCTTGCGCATCCTAATTGGACTATGGGTAAAAAAATAACTATAGACTCTGCAACAATGATGAACAAAGGGTTTGAGGTTTTAGAAGCAAAATGGCTTTTTGATGTGGATATTGATATGATTAAGGTTATAGTTCATCCTCAAAGCGTTGTTCATTCGATGGTTGAATTTATTGATGGTAGTGTAATTGCCCAAATGAGCATGCCAAACATGAAGCTTCCCATTGGTTATGTTCTTTTTGAAGGGAAAAGAATGCCTTTAGAACTCAAGTCACTTTGCTTAAGCGAGATTGGAACTCTAACCTTTGAAAAGCCGGATAAAAAAGCTTTTCCATGCCTTGGATATGCATACTATGCCGGCAACTTAGGCGGAACTTGTCCCGCTGCACTAAATGCTGCAAATGAAGTGCTCGTTGACGCTTTCTTAAAAGGAAAAATTCGATTTCTTGAAATTCAAAATATAATTGAGGAAGTTTTAGAATCTCATAATTTGATAAAGCATCCCGAATATGAATCAATTGTTGAAACTGACTATTTAACTAGAAAGTTTGTAGTGGACAAATTAAGGAATAGGTGATTTAATGACAACATTTTTTTATTTCATACTGGTTTTTGGAAGTATAATTTTTTTTCATGAATTTGGTCATTTTATTACTGCGAAATTATCAGGAGTTCTTGTCCATGAATTTTCTTTGGGAATGGGTCCTAAATTATTCAAGTTCAAAGGTAAAGAAACAACATATTCACTCGGAATATTTCCTATTGGCGGTTATATAAAAATGGAAGGGGAAGACGAGGAATCCGACCATAATAAAAGCTTTAGTTCAAAATCGGCATTTAAGAGGTTTATGATTATTTTTGCCGGTCCGGTGATGAATTTTATCTTGGCATTCCTTATTTTCTTTTTATTGTTCATTTTTATTGGGTTTCCAACAACAACGGTTGGTGAAATTCTTCCCGGATTGCCAGCGGAAAGCAGCAACTTAACAACCGGGGACCGCATAATAAAAATTAATAATGAAAACGTAGAAGAATGGACTGATATAGTTGAAGAAGTTACTGGATCTACTGGCAACTTGCAATTGCTTGTAGAAAGAGATAATAAGGAGATTTCGATTGCTATCACACCTGTAATTGATGAAGGCCGAAATGTAATAGGAATATCACCTTCAATAAAGAGGAATGTTTTTTATTCTATTGGAATGGCTTTTGACCGTGTGTGGTTTGTATCTACTAATATTTTCTCGTTTCTTAGTGATTTGTTAAGGGGAAATCAACTCGAAGGAGAAGTTGTAGGGCCTATAGGAATAATTTCAATGGTTAATGAAGCTTCCAAATATAGTTTTATCTCCGTTCTTTCACTTGCGGCCGTCATATCCATAAATCTTGGTATTGTAAATCTTTTGCCTTTGCCGGCGCTCGATGGAGGAAGGCTTGTTTTCATATTGATTGAAATAATAAAGGGAAAACCTATAGATCCGAAAAAAGAGGGTTTTGTACACTTCGCGGGTTTCGTTTTTCTTATGGCATTTATGGTTTACATGGTAATTAAAGATTTGGGACGATTACAATTGTTTTAAAGGGAGAGTAACATGATAGAAAGGCATAAAACAAACAAGGTATTTTGTGGCTGCGTACCAATTGGCGGAGATAGCAAGATTACAATACAGTCAATGACAAATACCAAGACATGGGATGTGGAAAATACCGTAGAACAAATTAAAAGTCTTGGAAATGCAGGGTGCGAGATAATCAGATTGGCAATACCGGATATGAAATCTGCAGAAGCATTACGTGAAATAAAAAGACGCATAGATATGCCCATCATAGCTGATATACATTTTGATTATGCCTTGGCTTTGGCTGCCGTTGAAAACGGCGCAGACAAAATCAGAATCAACCCAGGCAATATAGTCAGAGAAGAGAATCTAAAACGCATAGCATGCGCATGTATGAAAAAAAATGTGCCTATACGAATTGGGGTAAATTCCGGATCGCTAAGCGGTAATATACGGAAAAGGTATAAACATGCAACGGTTGATGCAATAACTGAAAGCGCTCTGGAATACATAGAACTATTCGAGGGTTTCGGATTTGAAGATTTGATTCTTTCTGTAAAATCTTCGGATGTTTTGACTACAGTCGAATCGTATAGAAGACTTTCAAGCAAAACAAAATATCCTCTTCATATAGGTGTAACCGAGGCAGGAACATTCTTCAAAGGAACAGTGAAATCCTCAATTGGCATAGGAAGTCTTCTTCTTGACGGCATAGGAGATACATTGCGTGTATCTATAACCGGTGATCCGGTTAATGAAATTAAAATAGCGAAGGAAATACTCAGCACATTGGGAATACGCAATTATGGTTATAAAATAGTATCATGTCCTACATGCGGAAGGACGTCAATAGATTTGGAAAAATTGGTCAACGCAGTTGAGAAAAAACTTGTTGAAGAACACCTTGAAAATAAAAATATTACAATTGCAGTAATGGGATGCGAAGTAAATGGACCGGGAGAAGCAAAAGAAGCAGATATTGGAATCGCCGCATCTAAAGGGAAGATATTTGTTTTCAAAGAAGGTGAAACAATAGGCAGTGCATCTCCGGATAAAGTATTGGAACTGCTTATTGACGAGATCAAGAAAATGTAAGGGAGTACTTTAAGCATGGAGAAACCTTTTGCAATAAATTCAATCGACATAAAGAAAATCAATTATTCAAAGAAATCAAAACAGCTTTATGTGTTTCTAAGTGAACCTTGCGATAACCAAAAAGCTGAAGCATTAAAAACCCATCTTAAAAAAGAGTTGGGTTTTTTGAATGAAATAAAGCTAATTTTCAATCCCAAACCCAAGAAACAACTTGATTTATTAAAGGAATTCACTCTAAACTATAAAAAATCATTTCCATACTTAAGCGGCATCATATCAAAAATGGAATTGAAAGATATGGCCGAAGAAAGTGCCACGCTGTGCATATATTTAAAGGTGGACAATGATATAAATAGAAGCAGAATAAAACAAGTACTAAAACGAAAATACAGCGGGATAATACCTGACATTTCTTTCATAAATGATGAAAATGAAAATATTTTTCAAACAGAAACGGAAAAGGAAATTGAAATTAAAGAGGCTATAAGTGATTTTTCATCAGTTGGCAACGCAAAAAACTTTGGAGGCAAGTCAAACTATAAATTAAAGGGAAAAGTCGCTTCAATAAGCGATGCTCTCCTTAAAGAAGAAAGCTCTGTCCTCGTGGAAGGAATTATTATTTTCAAAGACAGAAAGGTACTAAAAAGCGGGAAAAATCTTGAAATTGTACATTTAACAGATCATAAAAATACTTTGGCAGCAAAACAATTTTTAGAGGCTAAAGATAAAGGTTTTGGGAATATTGAAATAGGCGAAGCGGTCAGAATAAAAGGCTATATGCGGTATGACAAATTCGAAAGAGAAAATATACTATTCACAAACTCTTTTGAAAAAATCCCTAAAACAGATAATCGAAAAGATACTGAATCTATAAAAAGAATCGAGCTTCATTGCCATACAAATATGAGTAGTATGGATGGAGTTTCTTCAACCGAATCACTCTTCAAAAAAGCTTCTGAAATGGGGCACAAAGCCTTGGCTATAACAGATCACGGAGTTGTTCAGGCTTTCCCGGACGCATATAAATATAGCGAAAAATATAAGGTAAAAGCAATTTATGGAATGGAAGGCTATCTAGTTAACGATGACGTTAAGATTATTATTGCAAACCAAGATGCGAGTAGTGGGATATCCATAGAAGATACATTTGTTGTTTTTGATATAGAAACTACTGGGCTTTCTTTTAGTAATGACCGCATAACTGAAATAGGTGCAGTAAAAATAAAAAATGGATGCATAGTAGATTCAATAAATTTGTTGATAAATCCGCAAAAGTCAATACCTCAAAATATTCAGGAATTAACCGGAATCACTGATGAAACCGTAAAAAATTCTCCAACCTTCAAGGAAATTGCAAACAAACTGAAAGAATATTTTGGAAACAATCCAATAGTTGCCCACAACGCTTTGTTTGACTATACATTTATTAGAAATGAAATGGAAGCTTGCGAATCCTCAATTGATAATACGGTTATTGATACCTTAGAAATGGCTAAGATGATTTTTCCGGATTATACGCGCTACAATTTGAAAACGTTGTGCAAACGCTTGAAAATTAATCTTGAAAACCACCATCGTGCATCGGATGATGCTATGGCTACTGCCGAACTTTTCAAAATAATGCTCGAGAAATATGATGGTGATTGTCTTGATTGCATAAATGAAGAAGCAAGAAGAAAAATTGATTTCAAAAAATCCAACACTTATCATGTAACATTGTATGCAAAAAATAAAAAAGGACTTCGCAATTTGTACGAACTTGTAACGATGTCTCATATAGATTACTTTTACAAGAAGCCAAGAATTGTAAAAAGTGAATTATCGAAAAAGAGAGAGGGAATCCTTGTTGGCAGCGCATGCGAGTCCGGAGAATTATTTAGAGCTATTCTTGAACAGAAGAAAGATGATGAATTGAACAAAATCATTTCTTTTTATGATTTTACTGAAGTGCAACCGCTTGAAAATAACCGTTTTCTTATTGAAAACAAGATAGTTTCCGGTTTAGAAGACTTGATTGCAATAAACAAAAAAATAATACAAATGAGCAATGATAATGACAAAATTGTAGTTGCAACAGGCGATGTACATTTTGTCGAACCTGAAAATGCAATTAACCGCGAAATATTGATGAGCGGACAAGGATTCTCAGATTCAGGAAATCAACCGCCCTTATATCTAAAAACAACCGATGAAATGTTGGATGATTTCAGCTATCTGGGACAGGATAAAGCAAAAGAGCTTGTTATTGAAAATCCCGAAAAAATAAATAATCTCATTGAAAACATAATACCCATACCATTGGAAACATTTCCACCGGAAATATCAGGCTCGGAAGAAGAATTGAGAAAAATGTGCTATAAAAAGGCCATACGGCTTTATGGAAATCCGCTTCCTCAGATTCTCGAAAAAAGACTCGAAAGAGAGCTTCAATCAATAATCGGAAACGGATATTCGGTAATGTATATCATTGCTCAAAAGCTTGTAGCAAAATCACTTAATGACGGATACCTTGTAGGTTCAAGGGGTTCTGTGGGTTCATCCCTTGCCGCAACAATGAGTGGTATCACAGAGGTTAACCCGCTGCCTCCTCATTACCTATGCAGCAAATGCAATTTCAGCGAATTTTTAGATGGCGACGACTATGGAAGCGGTATAGATCTTCCTCCAAAAAAATGTCCGGTATGTGGAACATTAATGCAAAAAGATGGGCAAAACATACCTTTTGAAGTATTTTTAGGCTTTGAAGGAGACAAAGAACCGGATATTGACTTGAATTTCGCAGGTGAATACCAAGCCGTTGCGCATAAATATACAGAAGAACTATTTGGAAAGGGAAAGGTTTTCAAAGCAGGAACAATTGGCACTATAGCAACGAAAACAGCTTATGGATTTGTAAAAAAATACATGGAAGAAAACGATAGACACGTTTCCAAATATGAAATAAACCGTTTACTGGAAGGCTGTACCGGCGTCAAGAGAACCACGGGGCAGCATCCGGGCGGTATTATGGTAGTTCCTCATTATAAAGACATACATGAGTTTACGCCAATCCAAAAGCCGGCTAATGACAGCAATTCAGATGTAATTACAACACATTTCGACTATCATGCAATAAGCGGGAGATTGTTAAAGCTAGATATATTGGGGCATGATGCACCATCAACTCTTAAGTTTCTTCAAGAATTGACAGGATTGGATCCGGTAGGAATTCCTCTTGACGATAAAAAAACAATGAGTTTGTTTACAAGTGTCGATGCTTTGAATTTAGTTGAAAACAAGGATTACTTTGACATGGGATCGATTGGAATTCCGGAATTCGGGACAAAATTTGTAAGGCAAATGCTTGCGGATACCAAACCAACAACTTTTTCGGAATTGGTTAGGATAAGCGGACTTTCTCATGGCACAGATGTTTGGGTAAACAATGCTCAAGACCTTGTAAAAACAGGCGTGGCGGAATTAAAAGACGTAATATCAACCAGAGATGACATAATGAACTATCTTATACAAAAAGGGCTACCAAACAAGAACGCTTTCACAATTATGGAGAATGTAAGAAAGGGACGAGGATTGAGAGAAGAGGATGTTGTTTTAATGAAAGAATCCAATGTGCCCGGATGGTATATTGATTCATGCAATAAAATAAAGTACATGTTCCCAAAGGCGCATGCTGCTGCATATGTGATGATGTCATTTCGCATTGCATATTTCAAGGTACACCATCCCTTGGCTTTTTATGCTACGTATTTCACAAACAAGGTTGTAGATTTCGACGCTGAACTAATTTGTAAGGGTCTATCGCATATAAAAAAAAGAATGAAAGAATTGAGCAGTAATTCAAGCGATTTGAAACAAAAGGAAAAAGACCAGCTTACAGTACTTGAGGTTGCTTATGAAATGTACAGCCGCGGATACTCTTTTAGCAATATCGATATTTATAAATCCGAACCTAAAAGATTCAGCATTGTAGGTGAAAGTTTATTGTGCCCGCTGCTTAGTTTGCAAGGGTTGGGAGAAACTGCAGCCTATAGTTTGGCTAAAGAAAGAGAGAAAGAGCCCTTCCTTTCTCTTGAAGACATTAGAACAAGAACCAAGCTTTCAAAAAAAATAATTGAAAAATTAAGGGAAAATCGCTGTATGGAAGTGCTTCCCGAAACAAATCAGCTGCAAATGTTCGGTTTGCAATAGACGAAGGAGTGTGTTAAACTTAGCATATAAAGTATGTGTGCTTTAAAGAGTGGGTTGGCCCACTCTTTATTCTGTTTATAAGGAGGGAATAAAATGGCAAGGAAAAAAGTAAGCGAGTTAACAAAAGAAATTTTGTTGCCTTTTATTAAGCAAAACGATTACGAATTGGTTGGAATTGAGTTTGTAAAAGAAGGAAAGGAACGTTATCTAAGAGTATATATAGATAAGCCTTCCGGTATCGACATGAGTGACTGCCAGATAGTAAGCGAATACCTTAGTAGTCATCTTGATAAAACCGACCCAATTGAAGAGAATTATTTTCTTGAAGTTTCTTCTCCGGGAGTTGAAAGAGTTTTAAAAAGCGATCATGAATTTATCAAATATTCCGGTGAAATTGTGGAAATAAAACTATTCCAGCCAATAAACGGCAAAAAGCTTTTAAAAGGTGAGTTGTTGGGATTGGAAAACAATGAATTGGAAGTAAATGTGGAGGGAACCAAGTTGTCCATCCCAAAAGATAAAATCGCTAAAGTCAAGAAAGTATTTGAATTCTGATGGGAGGTAAAATAATGAAAAATGATTTGATTGAAGCAATTAAGCAAATAGAAAAGGACAAGGGTATTGATCAGCAGATTTTGCTTGACGCAATTGAAGTTGCGTTAATCACGGCATACAAAAAATATTTTGGTCCTTCGCAAAATGTTAGAGTAGTCATTAATGATGAAACCGGAAATGTCATGGTGTATTCGCAAATTTCCGTAGTCGAAAAGGTTGAAGACCCCGGTTCTGAAATTAAATTAGAAGAAGCAAAAAAAATAAATGATGCATTTGAAATAGGCGATGTCGTCGAAAAAGAAGTCACCCCTAAAGATTTCGGCAGAATCGCAGCTCAAACAGCAAAACAAGTCGTCGTTCAACGAATACGAGAGGCCGAACGCAATGTCATATTCAATGAATTCGTAAATCGCGAATCGGAGATTGTAACAGGCGTAGTACAGCGTTTCAGTAGAGGAGTCACATTCATTAATCTTGGCAAAATAGAAGCTCTTCTCCTCCAAAGTGAGCAAATCCAAAGGGAAGAATATAATCAAGGAGATAGAATAAAGACATATATAACCGAGGTTAAGAATACGACCAAGGGTCCACAGGTTCTTGTTTCTCGGACTCATCCGGGTTTGGTGAAAAGACTTTTCGAATTGGAAGTACCCGAAATTCATGATGGAATTGTAGAAGTCAAAAGTATTTCAAGAGAAGCTGGTTCAAGAACAAAAATTGCTGTGTATTCTTCTGATGAAAATGTCGATCCGGTCGGTGCATGTGTTGGTCAAAGGGGAGCTAGAGTTCAAAATATCGTTAATGAACTGAATGGAGAAAAAATTGATATCATTAAGTGGAGCGATGATCCGAGAGAATTCATTGCAAATGCACTAAGCCCTTCTAAGGTAACCAAAGTCGATGTTGGAGAATCTGAAAGGTCTGCCACAGTTGTGGTTCCCGATTACCAACTTTCACTGGCAATTGGAAAAGAGGGACAAAATGCAAGGCTTGCTGCAAAACTAACAGGATGGAAAATTGACATAAAGAGCGAATCGCAATATGGAGATATAAATAAAAATGACATCATTGCTGCTAAGAATGATGAATCCTTTGAACTTAATGATTCAAAGGAAGGAATTGTTTCCAGTAATTTGGATAAGGAATAAGACAAGTATTAACATTATGTATTTTTTAAGTATAGGAGGCGCATTTCCATGAAAAAAAAGAGGTTACCATTAAGAAAATGCATAGGATGCGGCCAGCAATTCGGCAAAAAAGAAATGATAAGGATTGTAAAGAACAAAGAAAATAATATAGAGGTTGATTTTGCAGGAAAAGCACATGGAAGAGGGGCTTATGTTTGTCCCAATGAGGAATGTATAGAAAAACTAAGAAAAAGCAAGGCGCTTAATAGAGCTTTCTCCATGGAAGTTAAAAACGAAATATATGATATAATAATTGATGAGATTAGAAAAAATGTCAGAGAATAATCAAGAAAATGAAAACCAACAAAAAATTCTCACTTATATCCGTCTCGCAAGAAAATCCGGAGATTTGATTGCCGGTTTTGATGCCTGCGTAAATGAAAGCAAAAAAGGAAATTTAAGATTAATAATAGCAGCAAAAGATATTTCTCAAGGATCATTACGAAACTTGAAAAACAAATGCAATAAAAAATCAACTATAATTATTTTTGAACACAGCTCTATTTTAAATAAAGAAACCGGGCTGTCAAATAAAAAGGTGTTTGGTATCCGCAATGAAAATCTTGCTTATGCCATAAAAAAGTACTATGAATTGTACAGGAAGAGTTAATTGGAGGTGTTGATTTGTCGAAAATACGAGTATACCAGCTTGCAAAAGAACTGGAAATCGGCAACAAAGAATTGATAGAAGAGCTACATGGATTGGGAATCGATGCAACTAATCACATGAGTTCATTGAGTAGCGAAGAAGCAACCATGGTAGTAGAACTGCTTTCTTCGGAAACAGCTTCAAATACCAAAAAAACGGTAGAAATCGATAACCGCGACAATATCGATATGAAAAAAGTGAAGGTCGGAAATACAATAATCGTAAGTGCATTGTCGGAAATACTTGAAGAGCAGCCCAATAATCTGATAGTCAATTTGATGTCTAAAGGAATAATGGCTTCCATCAATCAAGAAGTGCCGTTTGAAACTGCGGCTTTAATTGCCAAAAATGACTATGGAATCCTTCTTGAAAAAGAAGACGAAGAAGAAGAAGAAGAGTTCTTCATTGATCAGGGCGAAGATAACCCAGATGATTATGAAAAACGCTCGCCTGTTGTAACTGTAATGGGGCATGTAGACCATGGTAAAACTTCTTTATTGGATGCAATTAGAAAAACCAAGGTGACTGATGGCGAGGCAGGCGGAATAACGCAACACATCGGTGCTTCTGAAGTATACATTAATAATCAAAAAATTGTTTTTCTTGATACACCAGGACATGAAGCATTTACATCACTAAGGGCAAGAGGTGCAAAGATAACCGATATTGCTGTGCTTGTAGTAGCTGCCGACGATGGAGTGATGCCTCAGACAATGGAAGCTATAAATCATGCAAAAGCTGCTGATGTTCCAATAATTGTTGCGATAAACAAAATAGACAAAGATAATGCAAACCCCGATAAAGTTAAAAAAGAGCTTGCGGACAATAATCTGCTTATTGAAGAATGGGGCGGCAGTACAATATGCGTTGAAGTTTCAGCAATCAAAGGAACTGGCATTGATGAATTACTTGAGATGATTGTTTTGGTTGCTGATATGCAAGAACTTAAGGCAAATCCAAAAAGAGTCGCTTCCGGAGTTATAATAGAAGCGCGTCTTGACAAGGGACGAGGTCCGGTAGCTACCGTACTTATCCAAAACGGTACGCTAAAGGTATCGGACGCATTGGTAGCAGGTGCTTGCCACGGAAAAATACGAGCTATGGTAAATGACAAAGGAAATCGTATCAAAAAAGCAAAACCTGCAACTGCGGTAGAAATCATTGGTTTGTCTGATGTACCCACAGCTGGCGAAAAATTCTATGTAGTTGAAGATGATAAAAAAGCAAGGAATATTGCCGATGAAAGACGTATGGTTCTAAGAGAAGCCAATTTGAGAAGTGTGCAAAATGTAACATTGGAAAACCTTTTCGAAAAAATACAAGAAGGCAATGTTAAGGAATTAAATATAATCGTTAAAGCAGATGCGCAGGGATCGGTAGAAGCAATTAGACAATCACTAGGGAAAATCGAATCTGACGAAGTGAATGTAAATATGATTCATGGCGCTGTCGGTACAATAAACGAGTCCGATATACTATTGGCTTCGGCATCAAGTGCTATAATAATTGGATTCAATGTAAGGCCTGCTCCATCGGTGGCAGCAATAGCCAAAAATGAAGGTATTGAAATTAAAACTTACAGAATTATTTATGAAGCCCTTGAGGATATTGAATCTGCTATCAAAGGAATGCTCGATCCTATTTATAAAGAAGAGGTTATTGGAAATGCAGAAGTTAGATTGACATTCAAAGTTCCTAATATTGGATTTATCGCTGGCTCATATGTAACAAATGGGAGAATCGCGAGAAATGCTAAAGCTAGAATTGTAAGAGATGGAATCATCATACATGAAGGCGAAATCAGTTCTCTCAGAAGGTTCAAGGATGATGCCAAAGAAGTGCAAACAGGATTTGAATGCGGTATTGGTATTAAGAATTTTAATGACATAAAAGTTGGCGACACAATAGAAGCATTTCAAATTGTAGAGGTAAAGAGAGATTAGAAGGTGTGAAAATGAAGGTTAAAAGAACACAGAGAGTTTCAGAAGAAATAAAAAAAATAGTTGCGGGTCTTTTGCTTAACGGAATAAAAGACCCGGGAATACCAAAACTAACAAGCGTAACACATGTTGAAACTACTGGGGATTACCGGTTTGTTTTCATATATATAAGCGCTTATGACAGTAACCGTTCCGATACTGAAATTGTTAACTCATTGAACAAGGCAAAGGGTTTCTTCCGTAGGGAAATAGGAAAAGAACTTAAGTTAAGATATACTCCTGAACCCATTTTCAAGGAAGACAGTTCCATAAAGAACGGTATAAGGATGAGCCAGATTATAGATGGACTAGGAAAGGGCTAAAATGTTTACTGATATAGTCAAGCGAATACAAAAAGCTGAAAAAATTCTTATTATTCCACATATAATGCCTGACGGGGATACGATAGGTTCATCAATTGCTTTAAAATTAGCGCTTCAAAACATGGGTAAAATTGCTTGCGTTCATAACATCGATCCGTTGCCTGACGACATTTCGTTCATCGGAACGGAATGTCTTTCAGATGCAACGGATTTTGTTGCATCTGCAGATTTGGCTATATCGGTAGATGCAAGTGACAAGAATCGCCTTTCCATTCCATTTGAAACAATAAGCGGATTGGATCTTATTAACATCGATCACCACAGAACAAATGATAATTATGGAATTCTTAATATTGTAATTCCCGATGCAGCCGCTACGGGAGAAATAATCTATCGATTGATTCAATCCATGGGAATCGAAATAACTAACGAAATGGCAGAAAGTCTTTATATAGCGATTGCAACCGATACAGGACGTTTTTTATATAGCAATACTAGTTCCGAAACAATGAAAATCGTAGCCGATCTTCTCCAAAAAGGTATAGATATAGACAATTTAAATATCCAGCTTTATCAAAATCAATCTTTCGACAAGGTCATGTTTGAAGCCGAGGCACTCCTTTCTATGAAATTGTATTATGCAAATCATGTTTCGATGATTTGCATCAATAAATCGCTTTTTGAAAAGAACGGAGTAAATCATACAGCTTCTGATGGAATAGTTGAACGAGCAAGAAATATAAGCGGAGTAGACATCTCCTTATTACTAAAAGAAGTTGGGGATACTGTCAAAGTCAGCATGCGCTCAAAAGGAAATTTTGATGTTTCAAAAATCGCTGAAGTATTCGGCGGAGGAGGACACATTAACGCTGCGGGCTTCGTTTCGAAATTCCCTATGGAAAAAACCAGTAGATTGCTAATCGAAGAGGTAGGAACTCAAAATGGCTTCTAATTCATATGTCAATGGCATTGTAAATGTTGTTAAACCTCCACACATGACATCTCATGATGTGGTAAATCATATAAGACGTTCGCATAACCAAAGCAAGGTTGGACATACTGGGACGTTGGATCCTATGGCATGTGGATTGATGACCATATGTTTAGGAAAGGCCACAAAAATATCTGAATATATGCTTTCAGAAGATAAGGTATACAGAGCTGAAATAACTTTTGGAATATCTACGGACACTCAAGATATTTGGGGGAAAATTCTAGAAGAATCAGATTCCTTTCCTACAAAAGACGAATTTTTAAAAGCTTTGGAACCCTTTAGGGGAAAAATACTTCAAAAGCCGCCTATGTTTTCAGCGGTTAAACATAAAGGAAAAAAACTTTATGAATTAGCTAGAGAAGGCATAACAGTAGAAAGAAAATTGCGTGAAATTGAAATAAAGTCCTTGGAACTTATAAGTTTCGAAAAAACCAAGGCAATGATTGATGTCCATTGTTCAAAAGGAACTTATATCAGAACACTTTGCAATGATATAGGCGAAAATTTAGGATGTGGAGCCGTAATGTCATTTCTTCTACGAATCAAATCAGGGCCTTTTCATTTGAACGATGCCGTACCTTATGACCATGAAAACCTTTTAGAAAAGACAATAGAAATTGATAAAGCATTATATGCATTAAGAGAAATCCATGTGGATGATTCTTCTTACATGCAGCTTTTTAATGGGAACACAATAATCGTACCGCTTAAGCATGAAGAAGGGGATTCTTATAAAGTTTATTCCGGAGATAAATTTGTTGGAATAGGCAAAGTCTTTTCCATTGATCAAAAAGATAAAACCGAATGCGTTAAAATTGATAAACTGCTTGTATGAATCAGGAGAGAATGATGAAATTATACAAAACTTTCAGTGAAATAAACGATATATATGAAAATACTGCCGTTGCACTGGGCACATTCGACGGATTCCATATAGGGCATGACAAACTTATTATGACATTAATTGAAATTTCAGAAATAAACAACCTTAAAAGCATTTTATATACATTCTCAAACCACCCAAGGGATTTGTTTACAGGAATAAGAAAACGACCCAAATTAATAATAAGCTCTGACCAAAAGATTGATATAATACAAAGATACAACCCAAGCTATTTGTTGTATCTAAAATTCGACGATTATCACAAGAATATTGAAGCTGAAGAATTCATTGAGGAAATACTTATTGGGAAGCTCAAAATGAAGTACATAATAGTAGGCTATGATTGGAAGTTTGGCAAGAAAGCTGAGGGAGATGTAAATCTTTTAAAAACATATGAATCAAAAGGATTCTTCAAGGTGAAAGTTATTGAACCGATAAGAATCAATGGGCAGATTGTAAGCAGCACTCTTATTAGAAAGCATCTTGAAGAGGGACGTGTTGAAAAGGCAAATGAATTTTTAGGACGTCCATACGAACTTCAAGGCCATGTAGTACACGGAAAAAGTAATGGCAAAAAGATTGGTTTTCCTACCGCCAATCTTTCGAAAGAAACCAATTATTGCTCGGTTAAAGAGGGGGTTTATGTAACTCTTTTAACCGTTAATAATAAGAATTATAAAAGTGTTACAAAAGTAGGAAAAAATGTTTCATTCGATGACGATGAGTGTTCGGTTGAAACGCATATTTTAGATTTCGACGAAAATATTTATGGGGAAAAAATTTCTGTGAAATTTCTTGCTAGAATAAGAGACCAGATTAAATTCAATTCATTAAGTCATCTTTCCGATAGAATTAGAAAAGATGTCGATTTTTCGAGGAATTATTTTGAAAACATTTACTTTAAGGACCAATTATGTTAGTATAGATTGCACGCGATTGAAACTCTTGCTTTGTTAGACGAATCACCGACGTCATACAAGGCTGGGGCGGATAAAAAACGGAGGTGAAAATAATATGTCAATGACAAAAGAAACGAAACTCGGTATAATCAATGAGTATAAAACTCACGAAAACGATACGGGTTCCGCTGAAGTGCAAGTCGCTATTCTTACTCATGAAATCAACAGCTTGAATGAACATCTTAAGGAGCATAAGAAGGACTTCCACTCGAGAAGAGGCTTGCTTAAAATGGTTGGTCGCAGGAGAAACATGCTGAACTATTTGAAATGCAAGGATATCGAAAGGTATAGAACACTCATTAAAAAACTTGGCCTGAGAAAATAATTATGAGCGGGATTGTCCCGCTCTATTATTTTATACTCTCAAATAAAGGGAAATGCTCAATAAAATAGAATTGATTATAAATAATAAAATAATGAAAAGCTTTACAAGGAGGAAACTATGATAAGAAACTTCAAAACTGAAATAGCCGGCAGAACGCTGGAAGTTGAAGTGGGTAGGGTAGCCGAGCAAGCTAATGGTGCTGCTTGGTTGAAATATGGCGATACTGTAGTCTTTGTTACTGCATGTACATCCAAATCGTCCAGAGAAGGTATCGATTTTTTCCCGCTGAGCGTAGAATATCAGGAAAAATTATATGCTGTAGGAAAAATTCCCGGCGGATTCATTAAGAGGGAAAGCCGCCCTTCTGAAAAAGCGATACTAACAGATCGCTTGATCGATAGGCCTATAAGACCGCTGTTTCCTGACGGATTCAGGAATGAAGTACAAGTTGTGGCTACACTTTTGTCAGTAGACCAAAATTGTGCTCCAGATATAGTTGCGATGATTGGATCTTCAATTGCTCTAAGCATTTCGGACATACCATTTGCAGGTCCTACAGCATCGGTTTTTGTTGGATTAATCGACGATGAATTGATTATTAACCCAACTAGTGAACAAACTGAAAAATCAGATTTGCATTTGGTTGTATCCGGCACTGAAGAAGCCATTATGATGGTCGAAGCCGGAGCAAATGAAGTGTCAGAGGAAAAAGTTCTTGAAGCTATATTGTACGGGCATGAAGAGATTAAGAAAATTGTTCGATTCATAAATGAAATCGTTGCTGAAGTGGGAAAAGAAAAAATGGAAATCAAGTTGTTCAAACCTGACGAAGAAATAAAAAGAGAAATTTTCGATTTCGGTTTTGATAGATTGAAAGAAGCCGTCAAAACAGTAGACAAGCAGGAACGCAAGGAAAAAATGGATGAAGTTCAAGCCGTAGTATTTGACGAATTCATAAAAAAATATCCTGAAAATAAGAATGACATAAATAGCATAATAAAAAGTATGATGAAAAAAGTTGTAAGAGGTATGATTTCAAAGGATAAGATAAGGCCTGATAACAGAGCTCTTACCGAGGTAAGAGAAATAACCTGTAATGTTGGACTCTTGCCAAGAACCCATGGTTCAGGACTCTTCACTAGAGGTCAAACACAGGCTCTTTCGATAACAACACTTGGAGCCTTGGGTGACGCTCAAAGACTCGACGGCATAGGCCTTGAGGAAACAAAAAGATACATGCATCATTACAATTTTCCGCCTTTCTCAGTTGGAGAAGCCGGTTTTATGAGAGGACCAAACAGGAGAGCAATTGGTCATGGTGCTTTGGCTGAAAGAGCGTTGTTGCCAGTTATCCCTTCAGAGGAAGAATTCCCATATGCAATACGTGTGGTTTCCGAGGTGTTGAGTTCAAACGGAAGCTCATCTCAAGCAAGTGTATGTGGAAGCACACTCTCGCTTCTTGATGCAGGCGTTCCGCTCAAAAAGCCGGTAGCAGGAATAGCAATGGGTCTTATAAAGGAAGACGATGATATATCCATTCTTACAGACATACAGGGCCTTGAGGATTTTCTTGGAGACATGGATTTCAAGGTTGCAGGAACAAAGGATGGAATCACTGCAATACAGATGGATATAAAAATTCATGGCATTAATCGCGAAATCCTTGCAACCGCATTGAAACAAGCAAGAGATGGAAGACTATTTATAATGGACAAGATGAATGAAATAATTTCAGAGCCGCGAGTTGAAATGTCAGCGTATGCTCCAAGAGTATTCAGCATGATGGTTAATCCCGAAAAAATTCGAGATATCATCGGACCTGGAGGAAAAGTTATTAACAGAATAATAGCCGAAACCGGCGCCAAGATGGACATTGACGACAGCGGGCGTGTTTTGATAACTGCAACCGATGAAGCAAGCGGAAAACAAGCACTGAAATCCGTAGAAGACATTGTTAAAGATGTCGAAGTAGGAGAAGTTTATAATGGCAAGATTGTAAAAATAATGCCTTTTGGAGCATTTGTGCAACTCCTTCCCGGAAAAGACGGACTTTGCCATATATCCCAATTGACAGCTGAAAGACTCGAAAAAGTTGAAGACAAGTTTAAGGTTGGAGATGAAATAAGAGTCATAGTAAAAGAAATCGACAAAATGGGAAGAATAAATTTGTCAAGAAAAGCCTTGTTAGAAAAAGAAGATGACAATAAAAAATCATAGCATGACTTCGGTCATGCTTTTTTTTACCATTTCATTCCTTGTTTATGCTAAAATATAAAAAAAGATAAGGAGAGTTTGCATGAAATTAAAAATAGTTAATAAGTCAAGTTTCAAATTGCCGGAATATAAAACATTGGATTCCGCAGGTATGGATCTAAAAGCGTTTCTTGCAGATTCCATTACTATTAAGTCTCTTCAAAGAACATTGATTTCAACCGGGCTCTTCATTGAAATACCAAAGGGATTCGAAGGTCAGATAAGGGCAAGAAGCGGGCTTGCCATAAAACATGGAATAAGCCTTGTAAACGGAATAGGAACTATCGATAGTGATTATCGCGGAGAACTCAAAATAGCGATAGTAAATTTAAGCAATGAACCGTTCACCATCCATAATGGCGACCGAGTTGCTCAATTGGTAATAAACAAATATGAGCGAGTCGATTTGATTGAAGTAGAGACAATTGACGAAACCGAAAGAGGAACCGGCGGATTTGGATCTACCGGCATTTAGGAGATTCATACCATGAATGAAAACATAGCTGTAATGAAATTTGGAGGCACATCTCTAAAAACATTTGAGCAAAGACATGCCGCAGCACTTAGGGTTATAGAAATGAAGCATTCTGGAAAGTCTCCTGTTGTAGTAGTTTCAGCAATGGGAAGATTAAGCGATTCCTATGCTACTGATACACTTATAAATATGCTAATAGACGAAAATCCGGATGCTTCAAGATGCAACATGGATATGATTGCTTCCTGCGGAGAAATAATTTCTGCAGCCATCTTATCTGAAACAATACGGAAAATGGGATATGAATCCATAGCTCTTAATGGCAGCCAGGCAGGAATTCATACAGATTCACGCTTTAGAGAAGCGAATGTTGAAAGCATGGACCCTGAAAATATTCTCAAATGGATTGATAAAGACTATATTGTCATTGTCACCGGTTTCCAAGGCATAGATCCGAATGGTTTTTTTACAACGCTCGGCCGAGGTGGAAGTGATTATTCTGCCGTGGTTTTGGCTAAATCCTTAAATATGAAAAAGGTTTATATACTCAAGGATGTTTCGGGAGTTTTAACCGCTGATCCCAAAATAACAAACAAAGCACATTTAATTGAAACTCTTTCTTATGACGAATTATGCGAAATGTCAAAAAGCGGGGCAAAAGTCGTGAATTTCAAAGCTGTATCCTATGCTAAGGAAAACGGTATTGCATTGTTTGTAAAATCTTTATTTTCTCCAATCGGTATTCATGGAACAGTGATAACAGAATCAAAAGAAATTGATTCCCCATATTCTAAAGAGAAACTTTTGACTGCTATTGTTTCTAAGGATGGACTCATCCAATACAATCTCAGTGTAAAATCAAGCTCTACCATTCTTGATTTGCTTAAACGCTTATCTGAAAATGAAATTAGCATTGATATGATAAATTTATGCAAGAATAGTCAATATTTTGCAATCGACGAAGAAAAACAAAAACTCGCTGATTCGATTCTTGCTAATTTAAAAATTAAATATGATCTGCGGCGAGAATGCTCAAAGCTTACAATTGTAGGGCAAGCAATACATGGAGTCCCCGGAATTATGTCAAGCCTTCTATACTCGCTTGACAACATTGGCATAGATGTCTTTCAGACATCGGATTCTAATACGACAATATCGCTAATAATTGACAGCTGCGATGTAAAAGCAGCCACGGAAAAAATCCATGACGTTTTCAAACTTTAAAAGGAGGACGGTATATTGATTAAGAGCATGACTGGGTATGGAAGAGGAGAATATAAGGACGATGGCATTTCTTTAACGGCCGAAATAAAAACCCTTAATCATAAATACAACGATATTATTATAAAATTGCCCAAAAAACTGTCTTTGTTTGAAGAAAAAGCACGAAATCTAATTAAAGAAAAAATAACCAGGGGAAGAATTGAAATCTACGTTCACATAGATGAAGCAAAGGGCGGAGATGTTCAAATCAAGCCCAATTTTGAACTATTAGACAAATTAATTGAAGCCTTTGAGGGTATAAATAATAAATACGAATTACAAAAAACAGTCGGCATCGAGCACTTGATGAAATTTGATGATATCCTTACAATAGAACCAGTTGAGGAAGATCTTGATTTGTTATGGATAAAATTGGAATCATGCATTTCTAATGCCTTGCTTAATCTCATGGAGATGAGACAGAATGAGGGAAATCGGATTTCTGTCGATATCATGGAAAGAGTGGGCTTTGTAAGAACATATGTGGATGGAATTAACAAAAGAGTGCCTGATGTAGTGGAAGAATACAAAGAAAAACTTAATCAAAGAATAAACGAGTTGCTTAAGGATTCGGGAACCAAGATAGATGAGAGCCGCCTTGCTTTAGAAGTAGCAGTTTATGCAGACCGAAGCGATATTACTGAAGAAATTGTCCGAATGAGATCCCATTTGGAAGAACTTGAAAAAATACCTTCAGAAACTGAACCTATAGGCAGGAAATTGGATTTTTTGATGCAGGAAATGAATCGCGAGGTAAACACCATGGGGTCTAAATCACAGGACAATACAATAACAAGCCTAGTAATAGAACTCAAGAGCGAATTATCAAAAATCAGGGAACAAATACAGAATATCGAATAAAATTATAGAGGAGTTGCTATGAACATAAACAATATCACCTCTAAAGGTTTGCTTATGGTCGTTTCAGGGCCTTCAGGCGCAGGAAAAGGAACCATATGCAAGGAATTTTTAAAAACCCACAGAAATGTATACCCCTCCGTGTCTACCACAACAAGAGGTCCTCGCAAATCTGAAGTAGAGGGTATAAATTACCACTTTATTTCGCCTGCTTCATTCCAAAAATTGTTGGATGAAGACGCTTTCCTTGAGCATGCAAAAGTATACGGAAATATGTATGGAACAACAAAAGATGCTGTAATGTCAAAAATAAACAAAGGTATTGATGTTTTGCTTGAAATAGAAATGCAAGGTGCAAGACAGGTAAAAGAAAAATATCCAAACGGGATTTATATTTTCATTTTACCGCCATCCTTGAAAGATCTTGAAAAAAGGATTCAAAAGCGTGGAAGTGAAACTCCTGAGAGTATGAAAAACAGGCTCGGAGCCGCATATAATGAAATTGGCTTTATTAAGGAGTATAATTATTATATAATAAACGATGAAATAGATAATGCTGTTGAAATAATCAATGCAATATATATTGCAGAAAAATGTAGAATCAACGCGGACATCAAATATGTCATTGATAAATACAGGGAGGAAAAAGAAAATGCTTAATCCATCGGTAAATGATTTATTAAAAAAGACAGATAATAGATATTCTCTCGTTATCGCAACATCAAAAAGAGCTAGGGAAATAATTCAGGAGCAATCGGAAGATGAAGGAGAATCTACAAACAAACCACTTGCAGTAGCAATCGATGAATTTTATCATGACAAATACAATGTAGTTAAACTCGAAAAATAGAGGTGCGACATGCTTAATGGAAAAACCGTAGTGCTAGGAGTTACAGGCAGCATAGCGGCATACAAAGCTGCTGAAATCGTGAGCCTCCTTAAAAAAATGAATGCCGAAGTAAAAGTAATAATGACAGAGTCATCTACCAAACTGATAGGCGAATGCACACTGCAAACGCTTTCAAACAACCCTGTCTATACTAAATTGTTCTCAAATACTTTTAGCTTGGAAATAGACCATATATCACTTGCTAAATCTGCAAATGTTATTTTGATTGCTCCGGCTTCAGCAAATATAATTGGGAAAATTGCTTCCGGGATAGCGGATGATATATTGTCAACTACGGTAATGGCAACCGATGCAATAAAGTTCATAGCACCTGCAATGAACTCAAAGATGTATTTGAATCCAATTGTGCAAAAAAATATTGAATTTCTTAAAAATCTGGGATATAAATTCATTGAGCCTGATAGCGGAATTTTAGCATGCGGTGACGATGGTATTGGCAAGCTTGCAACTCCCCAAGCCATAGTTGAGGTTATTGCGAATGCTTTAACTTCAAAACCGACTTTAAAGGGCAAAAGAGTGCTCATTACGGCCGGCCCAACAATCGAGGCGCTTGATCCAGTCCGATATCTTACAAACCATTCATCGGGCAAGATGGGATACGCAATGGCGAGCGAAGCAATTTCAAGAGGTGCAGATGTTACACTCGTAAGTGGACCCGTTCATATAAGCCCACCTAAAGGCTGCACAGTCATCAATGTAAAAAGTGCGATTGAGATGAACGATATTGTATTGAAGTACTGCAGCAGCTCAGATATCATCGTCAAATCTGCTGCAGTTTCAGACTATAGACCAAAAGAGACAAGCTGTCAGAAAATCAAAAAAACAAATGATGATTTGGTTATAGAACTTGAAAGAAACCCGGATATACTGAAAAACCTATCCCAAATAAAAAACCCGGGTCAAATTTTGATTGGCTTCGCTGCTGAAACAGAAAACTTAATTGCAAATGCAACCGATAAAATGGAAAGAAAAAAACTCGATATTATAATTGCAAACGATATTAGCATAAAAGACTCCGGATTTAAATCCGACATGAATAAAGCCACTCTAATATTCAAAAGCGGCGAGATTAAAAAATTTGTTCTAATGAGCAAAAGAGTTCTCTCAAAAAGAATATTCGATGAAATCGAAAATCTGTTAACAACAAATTAATACATTTTTATTGTTGTTAACAACGCGAAATATAATGTCAATAATAAGAGAGGAGCAAACAGCTGCTCCTTTTGTTTTGGTTGGGAGGTTAATACAATTATGTATGCCGATATAGCTTTAATTCGGAATGACAAGGATACGGACAAACTCTACACATATGAAATATCGAAATCGCTGCAAGATGATATAAAAAGCGGCAGCAAAGTTTCAGTTTCCTTTGGGAAAGGCAAAAATTTCATCATGGGATTTGTTTTTCAAATCCATAACGATGTTCCCGATTTCAAAACAAAGATAATCAATGAAGTATTTTCGCCCATTTACGCTTTGAATATTAAACAAATCGCGTTATGTAATTGGATGCGAAATAAATATATATGTACATATTCTCAGGCAATCAAAACTATTTTGCCACAGGAATTCATAAGAGGCTCTAAGCCTTCTTTTCGCATTATGATAAAAATTTCGCCATTGCTTGATAGTGCTGAAGCCATTGACAAAGCAATTAGGCCAAATGCTACGAAACAGAGAAAAGCTCTTCTGTATCTTTTAAAAAACGAGTCGTTAGATGAAACTTTATTTATCAAAGAAGCTGGTGTTTCCAGAGCATTGATTACTAGTATGGAAAAGAAAAATTTAATTTCTATAAATAGAACATCATACAAAGTATCAGCGTCAGTAAACAATACCCAAAACCAAATAAAACACGTTCCAAATCAAATCCTTTGTATGCTCGATAATTCAGACCGTGAAAATTGCTATTTGCATTACATTGACGAAGCGGTAAAAGGCAATGAATGTATATTAGTAATTTCAAATGAAGTTTCTGAAGCAAAGGGACTCTTTAATTTGTTTTCTAAAAGGTATAGCCACATAAACATTGTATTATACAATGGCAACCTTTCAGCTTCTTCTTTAGAGTCAATTCATGATTCCATTCTGACAAAAAAAGCAAATCTAGTTTTTGGTACACGAAATTCGCTTTTTCTTCCATTTAACAAGCTTGGACTTATTATAGTAGACCACGAAAGTGAATACGGTCACAAATCTGATACGATGCCCAAATTTCACACAAGTGAAGTTGCAGAATTTTTGAGTGATTCATACAATGCCCGGCTAATATACTCCGATATAAGCCCAACCATAAGATCATACTATGAGAATGTGAAAAGTAAAGCCCTTTTAATTGGAAAAGATATTGTAATAGGCAATTCAAACAAAACCTTTTGCGTTGATATGAAACTGGAACTAAGGCATGGAAATAAAACTATGTTCAGCATGCTTCTTGATGAGAAAATAAGGAATACCTACAAAAAAGGCCAGGGAACAATATTGCTTTTGAACCAAAAGGGCCATTCTTCCTCAGTTGCATGCAGGTCCTGCGGGTATGTTAGGAAATGCCCCTTATGTGGGCTGTCTCTTACTTACTATGCAGAAGACAACTTACTCCGATGTCCTCATTGCGCCTATAGCGCATCTGCGGATTCAGTTTGCCCCGATTGCGGCAGCCACTACTATAGATATTTGGGTATTGGTCCTGAAAAAGTAAAAACTGAAATAGCAAACCGACTTCCTGGAGCAAATGTATTTTTCCTAAGCAACAAAAGTATTAAAACATATTCAGCGCTTGAATCTTCAATTAATAAATTTAATAGCGGAGAACATGATATTATAATAGCCACTGAATTGATACTCAAAAACAAGCTTATCAAAAGACCGGTTCTTTTCTCAATATTAAATGCGGACATGTTTCTTTACGGACAGGATTTTCACGCAAACGAAAGGTTTTTTTCACTTGTAAGGAGAATAAGGTCATCAATAGGTTTCAATCAAAATGAACTTCTTATACAAACATATAATCCTGAGCAAATGGCTATTCGTCATATACTTGAAAACAATTATGAATCATTTTACAAAGAAGAACTTCTTTACAGAAATACACTAAAGCTTCCTCCATATTATCGCATGGCTATTTTCCATATATTTGGAGACGAAGAGGCAAGTGTGGTTAATATGGCAAACGATTACGGTATTGCACTTAAGAAGGCGGTCAGCAATCATAATATTAAAATTCTTGGTCCAAGCAAAAATGATAATCTCAGATATAAGTCCCGTTATAAGTATCAACTGGTAGCTAGGTACTCGCAGGTTGATATTAACAAATTTATGGGTATAATAAAGTATGTAAATAAAAACAAAAGACAGGCTTTCAGAAAATCTGCAGTCAAGATTTCATTCGATTTCGATGCCCGCTGTTTGTAAATTGGAGGTATTAAAATGGCTATAAGAACCATTAGAAAAGAAGGAGATCCAATTCTTCGCAAAAGATCAAGAGAAGTATCAAAAATCGATGAAAGAATTCATCAGCTGTTTGACGACATGATTGAAACCATGGACGTAGAAGACGGAGTAGGCCTTGCAGCCCCCCAAGTCGGTGTATTGAAGAGAGCTATTGTAATAAAAATTGGCGAAAATCTTATTCAATTAATAAATCCTGAAATCACATATGAAAATGGCCAACAGACCGATATTGAAGGTTGCCTCAGTGTTCCCGGTGTTTCTAGAAATGTGAAAAGGCCCCTGAATGTAAAAGTCGAAGGGATAAACAGAGAAGGAAAAATGGTTGAATATGAAGGTTCAGACTTATTGGCAAGAGCTTTTTGCCATGAGGTTGACCATCTAAACGGCATATTGTTTATAGACAAGGGAACGCCGGAAAGCGAGTAGGTGAGCACATGAAAATTGTATTTTTTGGAACACCTGATTTTTCCTTAAAGGCTCTTGAGATGCTGCATAAACACCATGAAATTGCAATGGTTGTGACTCAACCCGACAAGCGAAAAGGCAGAGGAAAGAAAATCCAGATGACACCGGTCAAGGAATATGCCATAAAAATGGGTATCCCCGTTTTTCAACCGGAAAATGTAAATGAATCAACAGCAATTGATTTAATTAGAGAAAAAGACCCCGACGCAGCAGTAGTAGTTGCCTATGGTCAAATCCTTAAGGATAATATGCTCAATTTGCCTAAGCTTGGTTGCTACAACATTCACGCTTCTTTATTACCCTCATATAGAGGAGCTGCCCCTATCCATAGAGCTATAATAAACGGCGAGAAAAAAACAGGCATAACAATAATGAAGATGGATAAGGGTATGGACACTGGAGATATTATTATTGTTAGGGAAATTCTTATAAATAAAGATGATACGGCCGGATGCCTTCATGATAGTTTGGCTGTTATCGGAGCGGAAGCTATTTTAGAAGCCATTGCCCAATTGGAAAAAGGAACGGCTGTAAGAACCGTTCAAGACAAAACCCTTGCGACATACGCCCCTAAACTGACCAAAGAAACAGGTGAAATCGACTGGAGCAGAAGTTCTGAAGAAATATTGAATCTAATACGCGGATTGAACCCATGGCCCGTTGCTTATACCTACTATCAAAACATTAAAATGAAAATTATGGAAGCCAAACATGTTGAATGCGAATCAAATATGCTTCCCGGAACCTATATTCGAATGTGCAATAACGGGTTTCTTGTAAAAGCAGGTAGCGATTGTCTATTGATTACACGCATTCAATTTCCAAACAAAAAAGCCATGTACACCGATGAATATGCAAGAGGGCATATTATCGAAACCGGTACGATTTTCGGAAAATAGGAGGAATAACTATATGTATTATCCTTATGGACTTGAAGGGCTGGTTTATCTGCTGCCCGCATTCGCATTAGCCATATATGCTCAATTTAAGGTTAAAAGCACGTTTTCAAAATACCTGAAAGTACCTACACAAAAGGGTGTAACCGGTTATGAGACAGCCAGAACAATATTAGACCACAATGGTTTGTCGAATGTAGACGTAGAAATTATACCGGGCAATTTGTCGGATCATTACGACCCAATGAAAAGGGTTGTTCGCCTTTCCGATCAAGTAGCCCGCGGCAATTCAATAGCATCTGTAAGTGTTGCAGCACACGAGACGGGTCATGCAATTCAGCACTCAAAAAATTATGTGCCCCTAAGCATTCGCAGCATGATTGCGCCTGCAGCAAGTTTCAGCATGAAGTTTGTATGGGTATTGGTATTCGCAGGAATATTTCTGGGAATGTACGGTCTTATCACCATTGGAATAATACTGTATACAGTTGCAATACTTTTCCAGATTGTAACCCTACCCGTGGAATTTAATGCCAGTTCAAGGGCACTTGTTCAGCTTGAAGATCTAGGTATCGTTAATACTGTGGAAAGGGATAAATCAAAACGGGTTCTCAACGCCGCTGCCCTCACATATGTCGCTGCTGCCGCGGTTTCGCTTGCACAGTTAATGCGCCTTTTAATCCTTAGAAATAATCGTAGAGGTTGATTAAATGAAAACTGTCCGACACATGGCCGTAGATTTGCTTGTGCGAATTGATTCAAGCAATGCATATTCTAATGAAATTCTCGACTCTGCCATAAAAAAAAATTCTTTGAGCGAAAGCGATCAGCGCCTGCTTACGCGTATTTTTTATGGCGTTTTAGAAAACAAGATCTTAATTGATTACTATATAAGCATTTTATCCAAAATCAAAATAACCAAATTGCATGAAAAGATACTAAACACAATTAGGATAGCAATCTATCAAATTGTGTTTCTTGACAACATTCCATTTTCTGCCGCAGTAAACGAATCGGTAAAAATTGCAAATGTAACAAACAAACATTCATCAGGATTCGTAAACGGAGTTTTAAGGAATTTCATACGCAAGTACGAAAAAGGATTATTGGCGCTACCCGGAGAAGAAGATAGCACAAGGAATATTTCAGTGAAATATTCCTTGCCTGAATGGCTAGTTAAAAGACTTCTCGAACAATTCGATTACGATTCAGTTATTAGTATGGCTGACTCAAACAATCAGGCTCCGCCTGTATCGCTACGCGTAAACACTTTGAAAACTGAAAGAAACGAACTAAAACGGAATCTTTCATCTATTGGAATTGAAACAACTGAAAGCATTCATGCAGATGATGGTCTTGTTGTTAAAAAAATAGAGAATGCCAGCATAACCGACAACCTCTATTTCAAAGAAGGGTACTATTATATACAGGATGAAGCATCAATGATGGTATCAGAATATTTCTCTCCAAAACCGGGGACTATTGTATATGATTTATGTGCGGCTCCAGGCGGTAAAACAACTCACATTGCCCAAATAATGGCGCAATCCGGCAGGATTCGCGCTTTCGACTTGTATGAACATAGAGTCATAAGCATAAGGGAAAATGCAAAAAGACTTGGCATTGAAATAATTGATGCGCAAAGGAAAGATTCAGCTATTAAAGATGCCGAACTAACCGGCAGTGCCGACCGTGTTTTGATAGATGTACCCTGTAGCGGAATCGGAATTTTAAGAAGAAAGCCTGAGCTTAGATATAGACTCAAAAATAATGATCTTGACGATATTGTATCAATTCAAAGCAGGTTGCTTGATAATGCAGCTTTATATGTTAAGAATCATGGATTTATTGTCTATAGCACATGCACAGTCAATTACAATGAAAATGATAAAATCATTATTGATTTTTTAGATAAAAACAAAGGGTTTAAACTTGTAGATATAAATAAAGGCAAGTATCCTTCAATATACAAGTCGTTTATTCCGGCTTTAGATGAATCAATCCATACTTATCCTCATAGAGACAATACCGATGGGTTCTTCATCTGCATGATACAAAAAAATATTTATAAGGTGGACATATGAAAAAAATAGCTATCAGTAATAAAGGCTATAAAAGAGAGAATAATCAAGATTATCAGCTAATGGATTCTCATAATCGTTATTTTATCATTGCCGACGGTATGGGTGGACATAAGGGCGGAGAAGTGGCCAGTTATACAGCTGTAACTACTGCTCACCGATTATTGAAGAATTATAATGCCAAGAGCTTGCCTCAAATTGAGGCAAAACTTATTGAAGTTTTTAATGCAGCAAACGAAGCAGTGTATAATATGTCTTTTTCAAAGGAATCATTAGTTGGAATGGGTACCACCATGATAGTAAGTTATTTATTTGAAAAGAATATTGTTATTGCCCATGTCGGTGATAGCCGTGCATATCTATTCAGCGGCGAAGACTTTATTCGCCTTACAAAGGATCAGTCTCTCGTACAGGAAATGATTGATAGAGGCGAATTGAACCAAATTCAAGCCGCTGTGCATCCCAAAAGACACATGATAACAAAAGCTATCGGCACACAATCTTCAATAAAACCAGATGTTTTAACAAGAGAATTATTGCCTAAAGCTGTTTCGGAATTGTTCATGTGTACTGACGGCTTAACCGATTATGTTAGTGATGATGAAATGAAAAATATTTGCAATCATTCAGATATATTGGAAGACAGCGTGAACGATATGTTGGAATTGGCTTTAAAACGCGGCGGTTACGATAATATAAGCATCTCAGCGATACGATTAAGTGAATCATGGGGAGTTGTTAGTGTATGATAGGTAAAATACTTGGAAATAGATACGAAATAGTTGAAAAAATCGGTGAGGGCGGTATGGCAAAGGTTTATAAGGCCAAATGCAATTTGTTGAATCGTTTTGTTGCCGTAAAAATACTAAAAAACGAATATGTTAACAATAAAGAATTTACTGCAAAGTTCAATAGCGAGTCTCAATCAGCAGCAAAATTGTCTCATCCCAATATAGTCAACATCTATGACATTGGAATAGAAGGGGACATCAATTATATAATAATGGAATACATTGATGGAATCACTCTCAAGGATTCCATACTGAAGAATGCGCCCTTTGATAATGCCGAGATAATAGAAATCTCTTCTCAAATTGCCGCGGCCCTTGCACATGCCCATAAAAATAAAATTATTCACCGAGACATAAAACCGCAAAACATATTGTTTACCAAAGACAATCGCATCAAGGTTGCCGATTTCGGTATTGCCAGAGCTGTAACTGATGCAACGGTAGTAAATGCATCCAATTTAATGGGCACTGTCCACTATGCTTCACCCGAACAACTTAAGGGAAGTCTTGTCGATGAACGAACTGACATCTATTCTTTGGGAGTAATAATGTATGAAATGTCAACAGGCCAATTGCCTTATGACGGTGAAGCGCCAATAACAGTTGCACTAAAACACATGAACGAGGTATTAATTCCTCCAAATCTGGTAAACAAAAAAATATTGGGCAGTTTAAATAGTATAATATTGAAAACAATGAATAAAACAGCAGCATACCGTTACGACTCAGCACAATCTTTAATTAAAGACCTTAGCATATCCGGATCCGGTAAAATTGATATTTACAACTCGGATTTTGATTCAGGCAAAACAACAGTTCTACCTTTAGTCAAAGAAAGGAAAAAACCTGGGAAACAATCTGGAAATACTAATAAAAAGAATAAGAAAAGCCAAAAGCATATTTATTCTTTAGCTATACTTTCAGGATTGATACTTTCAATCCTTTTTACCATATTTTCGTCCTATGCATTCTTTAAAGGCGACTTGTTCAAAAGCGAGGTTACAATACCAACTTTGATAAACATGCCTTTTAGTGAGGCCAAGAGTATATTGTTGGAAAATGGTCTTGATTATGTAGTCTTCGAAGAAAAATACGACCATTCAATTGCAAGCGGAAACATAATAATTCAAGAACCCGCCGCGGATGAAATTGTTAAAGAGGGATATACCGTCAAATTGACCGTAAGCCTTGGCAAGGTAAAAACAATGGTTCCGAATCTGTTGAATCTGACAAACACAGAAGCCATAATTGCAATTGAAAATAATAATCTTGCAGTCGGTGATGTTGAATATGTATACGACGATTTGCCTATTGATACCGTAATAAAACAACTTCCTGAAGCTGGAGAACTTGTAGATGAAACTACTCCAATTAATCTTATTTTAAGCCAAGGCCTTGATGTTAAAACATTCATGATGCCTAATCTTATAGGAAAAACGGTGGAATCCGCAAAAAACAATTTGGCTGAGTTGGGAATATCTTTAGCTAATGTAAAGTATGAAACCAATAAAGAAATTGAAAAGGATCGTATAATCAGTCAAAGTGTATCTTCCGGATCTGAAATTTCTCAAAATACTTCAATCAGTCTGGTGGTAAGCGATGGATCTGAACTCATCGATGACAAAATCACCAAGACTATGATGATTCCATTGAGTTTCAGCTCAAAAGAGGCTCAGGTAAAAGTAGTAATGACTCATGATGGCACGCAAACAATTGTTTTTGAAAATCCAGTAAAAAAATCCGAAAAAATTTTAAGTCTTGAAATTGAGGGAAACGGGAAAGCGCTTGTCGAAGTATTTTTCGATGGGATTTTGGCTTTTTCACAAGAAGAGAATTTTGAATAGGGAGGTTTCATGGAAGGAAAAATAACCAAAGGCATAGGGGGTTTCTATTACGTATCCACTGGTGATTCCATATTGGAATGCAGGGCAAGAAAGAAAGTCAAATTGGGACAAGGTATTATTCTTACCGGGGACAATGTTGTGTTTGCCAAGGAAAAACATGGATGTATTATAGAACGAATACTGCCTCGCGAAAATGAGTTGAGGCGGCCACCGGTTTCGAATGTAGACCAGGTTATGATTGTATTTTCTGTTGATTTTCCTAAACCAAATTTTCTTTTTCTCGACAAATTGATTATCAATTGCGAAATGGAACATTTGGACATATTATTGTGTTGCAACAAAATCGACTTAAATTCAGAAGCGACCGATTCAATAAGTAATCATTTCAAAAATACAGGATACGAAATCATTTTTTCAAGCATTATAAATAATATCAATCTACTTAAAATTCAGAGCAGACTTAAAAACAAAACGACAGTGCTGGCAGGACCATCCGGAGTTGGAAAATCCTCTCTCATCAACGCTATTGAGCCTGAAATGGATTTATTGACGGGTAAAATAAGCGCTAAATTGAAAAGGGGAAAACACACTACAAGGCATACTGAACTTCTTAAAACCAGCAATAACGGCTATGTGCTGGACACTCCGGGTTTCACATCACTAGAAATCGAAAAATTGGATTATTGCGAAGTCAAGGAATATTATCCAGACTTTCTCAAATTTAGTAGTTTATGTAAATTCAAAAACTGCAATCATCTGGATGAGCCGGGATGCCATGTAAAAGAGCAAGTATCCAGTGGCGGCATAAGCGCTTCCAGATATGAAAATTATAAATCGATAATTGAAGAACTTAAAAATAACAGGAGGTACTAACCATGAAATTGTCTCCATCAGTTTTATCGGCAGATTTTGCAAATCTTGAAAGAGATATAAGAGAAGTAGAAAAAAGCGGTATTGAAATGCTTCATATCGACGTAATGGACGGGCATTTTGTACCCAATATAACAATTGGTCCTATAGTTCTTCAATCAATACGAAAAATTACTGATTTGGAATTGGACGTTCATCTAATGATTTCAAATCCGGGACAATATATAAATGATTTTATTGAAGCAGGTGCTGATATTTTGACAATTCACGCAGAAGCTGATTGCCATATGCATAAGACTCTAAGCAGCATAAGGGAATCAGGAATAAAGTCCGGAGTCTCAATAAATCCTTCAACGCCGCTGTTTATGATAGAAGAGGTTGCAGATCTCTTGGACCTTCTTTTAATTATGTCTGTAAACCCAGGATTCGGAGGACAAAGCTTTATAGAGCATAGCCTTAAAAAAATTGAAAAGGCAAGCCTCTTAAGGAAAAGCAGTGGTCTTGATTTTCTTATAGAAGTTGATGGGGGAATAAAACCCGAGAATGCGGCCAGAGTGTTGCGGGCAGGAGCAGATATACTTGTAGCGGGATCGGCAATATTTAAAGGGAAACAAATTTCTGAAAATATTCGTCTTTTCAAGGAATCAGCGAATATAGTCGTTGCGCCATGAAATGCTTTATTGTAGGAAACGGAGAAATTGCAGATTCTGCATGGCTTTCAACCAAAGTGAAAAAATATAGTCCCGATTTGATAATAGCAGCAGACGGTGGATTCAACCATTTGAAAAACGCTATGATAACTCCCGATGTATTGCTTGGTGATTTTGATTCAATAGAAAAACTGCCTGAATCAAAATCTTTTGAAATTTTAACTTTTCCCAAAGAAAAGGATTTCACAGATATTGAATTAGCTGTTGAATACGCTATCGACAGGGGATGCGACTCCATTTGCCTTGCTGGTGCAACAGGTTCACGAATGGACCACAGCATTGCAAATGTCTTTTTGCTTCGCAAACTATACGAATCCGGTATTGAATCCGAAATAGTAGATGAACACCACAAAATGTTCCTAATCAATGGACACAAAACTCTTTATGGTTTTGAAGGGTCGCTGCTTTCATTGCTGCCATTGGATCCGATTGTAAGAGGAGTAACCCTCAAAGGATTCGAGTATCCACTTGAAAATGCATCAATAAGAATGGGCGATACAATAGGAATGAGCAACATTGTCATATCTAAAAATTGTGAAATCTTTGCAAATGAAGGCCTTTTACTCGGGATATTTGCAGATAAATCATTGTAATGGGTAAATTAATATTGCATAAAAAAATACAATATTTGTTAATAAAAAGGATTACAATTAAGGCTATTGCAATTGCAAGAGGATTTGTTACGCCAAGCGGTATGGACCTTATTCAAACCTGCCTATATGGCAGGTTTTCTATTTAATAAAAAATACGAAGATTAATCTTTTATTGATAATAATAGTTCGTTATTATATAATATTATATTATATGTTCGAATAATCCAGTAAAGCTATAGGAGGAATTACTATGTCAAATGAAATATACAGCAATCCATTAATTGAAAGATATACAAGCGAGGAAATGCAAAAAATATTTTCGCCATACAACAAGTTCAGAACATGGAGGACTTTGTGGATAGCGCTTGCGGAATCCCAGAAGGAACTGGGTTTAGACATAAGTGATGAACAGATAACGGAAATGAAAGACAACGCTGATGTTATAGATTTTGAAAAAGCAAAGGAATATGAAAAGAAAACGCGGCACGATGTAATGTCTCATGTATTGACATTTGGCGATGCATGCCCAAAAGCCAAGGCCATCATGCATTTAGGTGCAACAAGCGCCTTTGTAGGAGATAATACGGACCTTGTGGTATATTTTCAGGCTTTGGAGATAATAAAGAAGAAGCTTGCGGTTCTCATATTAAAGCTTTCGGATTTCGCGCTTGAGCATAAATCTCTGCCAACTCTCGGATTTACACACTATCAACCTGCCCAACTTACGACAGTCGGGAAAAGGGCGGTTCTATGGATTCAAGATTTGCATATGGATCTAATGGATATGAATTATCTTATGGATAATTACAAAATAAGAGGAGTGAAGGGCACTACAGGCACTCAAGCCAGCTATTTGGAATTGTTTAATGGAAACCACGAAAAAGTAATGCAGCTCGAAACGAAAGTAGCAGAAAAAATTGGATTCAAGGATGCATTTGATGCTACAGGTCAGACATATTCAAGAAAATTTGATTTCAAGATGCTTTCAGTTCTTAGCGGAATTGCTCAAACACTTCACAAAATGACCAATGACATAAGATTGCTGCAAAACCTAAAAGAAATCGAAGAACCGTTCGCAAAGAATCAAATTGGTTCTTCGGCAATGGCATACAAGAGAAACCCAATGAGAAGCGAGCGAATTGCTTCATTATCGCGATACATCATGAACAATTTGGGGAACGCTTCAGCAACGGTCTCAACCCAGTGGTTCGAAAGGACATTGGATGATTCCGCAAATAGAAGGATTGTGATTCCTGAAACCTTCATGGCAACAGATGCCATATTGGACATTGCAGCAAATATAAGTTCCGGATTAGTTGTGAATAAAAATGTTATTATGTCGGATATCGAAAAGGAATTACCTTTCATGATGACGGAAAACATATTAATGGCCGCAGTCAAGAAAGGCGGCGACCGACAGGAACTCCATGAAAGAATCCGAGTACACTCAATGGAAGCCGCAAAGCAAGTGAAACAATTCGGCAAAAAAAATGATTTACTCGAAAGAATAGCAAAAGACGATACCTTTAATCTTAATCTGGGCGATCTGAAAGAATTGATGAATCCAAGCCTTTATATAGGGCGGGCGCCAGAGCAAGTAACCGACTTCATTAAAAAAAGAGTGAATCCCTTGAAGGAATCATACGGAGTATTTGCTGAGAAAGAAGTAGAAATGAAGGTTTGATTTATAAAATCAGAAAATGCAAGATACTTTATCTTGCATTTTCTTTTTGGTTGTACTATACTTTAAATGTATATTTAGGGTATAGTTGAAAACCCATTTTATTAGCCGCTTTTTTCAGCGGCAAAACTCCCTCACTCGTAAGATTTTTTCTCTATTTGCTTAAATAATATCCCTACCCCTGATTATCTGTCAAGGGTTATTTTTTATTCGCTATTCATTCATAGACATTCAAAAGACCCGGAAGTCTCTCCGGGTCTTTCTTTTAGCGTTTTTGTTTTTTTTTATTTTTTTTTCTAATCGTCCAGGATAATCCCTGCCAAGAGCAAAGCCGCAGCCCCCACGGCCACGAACAGCCCTGTATCCTTCGAGTATACGATTTTATCGCTTTGAGCCTTTACCCCTGCCAATGTGTCGCTTGCCACTGATCCAGTGCTTGACGCCCCATCAAAGGTTATCAGGCCATACTGTTTGATTCTTTGCAGTATGTTATTACCGTTGGCGTAACCGCTCTCGGCATATGGTGACGCCCCAAGAGCCACCACGTCGTCGTTTATGCCAGGCGTAGCCCCGGCTTTTCTGACGTCGTCGTAATATCTAAGGCTCAAAACACGAACGTAATCGTCCACAAAGCTGTCAATGGTAGCATAACCGGCATACATTCCCGATTCATAGCCCTGCGTGCTTGCACCCACGTATTTTATGCCCCCATGGTTGTTAAGGTCCTTACTTCCTCTATTGGTTCCGAAAGCGGTTTCCCAACTCCATTGCGCAAGTATTACGCTTTTGGGTATGCCAAGAGCCGCGGAAGCTTTGGCAGCGTAAGGACTCATTTTATCAAAATAGCTTTTAGGATCCATTTATGCCCACCCCTTTTTGGTTGCACAGTTGACGGATTGCTGCTGCTAGTTCGTCGTTTGATTTCATAAAGCTTTTCATCAGTACGGTTCTATCCCACGCAAAGTATACACACAGAGCGATTGGAAAGCCGACTTGATTAATTATGTCAACCAATTCTCCCATTCCCCTTTTCCCCCTTGCGTTTTATAGTTTTACGTTGAAAGCTTTGCCCAATTTAAGGTTTTTTCCTTTTAACAGGACTAATCCTACCACTGCCGCTAGTATATACGGTTTTTCGGCCGCTATCCGTGCCACGTACCCCATTCCCATCTGTGCTAGGTTCAGACCCGATACTACTGTCTCTTCTATTTCGCTCGATATTTGGTTTGCCATCTTTCAATTCCCCCTTTAAACTTTTAATTTGGCTATTGAGAGAAAAGACTACAATCATGGTTATCATTTGCAAAGCTACCAGTACGAACATTATTACCATTATAGCTTCTAATTGATCAGCCATAGGATTGAGCTTTTCCATTAGGTCCTGTTTCAGCCGATCGATATAATCATCAATCATTCCCGTGTTGTATACCATCTCGTTAATCGTATTTACCATACTGTTGTAACTATCAATTAATTCATTCATTCGACAAGTCCCCCCAAATATGTATTTGTATTTAGTTTATCACATTTAGGTTATTTCAAAACTTTTTTTAAGAGTGTAGCGACTATGAGAGCTCCCCCGCCTATCAAAGCGACTGCTGTCCAATCTGTTCCAGTTAGAAATTCAGGAGTTCCTCCAGTTAGAAATTCAGGAGTTCCTCCATTTTTAATTATTTCAACTAGATTTTCTTTTGCAATAATAGAAGCCGGCGTTCCTTCTGCGTAGCTTCCATCTTCATTTCTAACTATGCCGAATATTTTATCTACCGCTTCAATTCCCGCACCAAGCGACGCCAAAGGTCCATTGGTTGCGTTTTCATATCCTGGCACACTATTTGCACCACCTACGCCCCAATTACCGCCAGCAGGCACCGTTTCATTTATTGGTTTAACATATGACTCTCCATAGGTGCTTTTCTTCGTTTCCATGCCACTTCCGTTGTTCATCGTGTCGTTACTCGCTTGAAGCAATTGTGACTTATAGGTTTCTTGCGCGCTGGTGTCGAGTCCTGCGGCTATACGCTGCGCAATTACTTGTGCGGTCCGTTCAAGTTCGCTGTTGGTCTCACCTTTCATGATTACGTCTTGAAAGTTATTGATGTACTCCCCTCGGTCGTTTGATACTCCCGTAGTACGTACGTAATTATCAGCACCAGGGAATATTGAGCTTATTACACTCACAGTTTACACCCTCTTTCCGTATTTCTTCCACAGGTGAATGTAGTTTTCATAGAGTTGGGCGGTTGTGAATTGCTCCAAAGGATCCCCGCCTTCCTCGATGGCCATTTCGTAGCGGTTCCTTGCGTCCTCCACCATGAGAGGATAGTCGATTTCAAAAGATACGACGGTTAATTCGTCCTCCGACAGCTGCACGTTCTTTCTATACTTTTCTATGCCAGGCTTGATTCTGTCCAGGCGCGACGCCCTGGTCTTTAGTTCTTTAAATTTTTTCATGGTTTACCTTCACCCCCTAACTTTGTACGATTTCGTCGGTTGTTGTTTCGTAACGCATAACGATATTTTTTATTTTGTAGGTTCGAGAAATCGTGCTTGCACTTGTAATCGAAATAGATACAACGTCGCCCTTTGTAATTGGTATGATATTCTCTTTAGTTTCGTATACATTTGAAACCATTGTATGATCTTCCTTTACCATGATTCCATTCACCAAAATTTGTGCCTCATATGCAGCACCCTCATACATTGAGACATCATAAGATACGTGCATTGAGCCTGTTGAATTTACCATCACGCTATTAAATTCATGTGTATGATTTGTCATAGTGAACGATTCTTCCGTTGAGTTTGAATATTGGATAGTGTTAGTACTCAACCCTTCCACCAATAATTCGCCCACATATTGGCTATCTATAACGCCCTGCAATTTTGTTATAGTAGTATCGAGTTTTGTTAACATTGAATCTGTTTTGGATTGCAGCGTTCCGAGTTCAAGCACCTGGTCGGCGCCTACGGAGCCTATTTTAGCAATCTGCGCGTCCCCTTTGGCGTTAAACGCTGTGATGAGGTCGTTTATTTTTGTGACTTGGTTCACTCCGACGGAGCCTATTTCGACAATCTGCGCGTCACCTTTGGCGTTAATCGCTGTGATGAGGTCGTTTATTTTTGCGACTTGGTCCGCTCCGACGGAGCCTGTTTCGGCAATCTGCGCGTCCCCTTTGGTGTTAAGCGCTGTGATGAGGTCGTTTATTTTTGTGACTGTGTCGTCCGATTTCGTCGCCACGGTGTTGAGGGTTGTTTGTAGTGCTCCGATTATTTTACTCATAAATTGAAATTGAGCTGCCATTTTATCTCACCGCCCTTTCAAGTCCTGCTTTGTAATCAATAACGAAGTCAACAACGAAGTCCAGGTCTATCAAGCTTGAAGATACGACCATAACTTTCGCCACGTCGTCAAGTTTCACAGGCATGTTGACGGGAAGCACGAAGTAGTCGTCGTTGCCCTTTATGCTGCTGTCACCGCTTGTTGCATACGAGAAGATTTCCTGCAGGTTTCCCCTGGTATCTATAACAGGCCTTATTGCCAGTTCTTTGTTTGCCCCCTCGTAGAATCTCACCCGTATTTCTTCGAGTGTTCCGTTATTCTTGATTCGAGCGTTTAACGTGTCAGTCGCCCCGGCGGCGATTGTCTTTGAGAAGTGGATCACTTCCTTAGTGTTCATGTTGGTGGTTTTGTTTTTATACGCCATCACCGTTCCCCCTTTCTTGAAAAAAAGACCCGCCAATTCAAGGCAGGTCTATGAAGTTTATTTGTTTGTCGAATGAATGAGGTTTTGCTCTACCTTGTCGGGTAGATGGTACAATCTATTGCAGCACTACAAGCCGAAACGTCCACGGTGTCCGCAGCGTCCGATGTAAACCAAAGTTCGATTCGGTCGTCCTCGTTGATCATGCCAGCGTCCTCTGCCAGAGGCATTCTGAGTCCAGGATCAGCAGCGCCGAGTTTAAGTTCTTCGGTTCTTGCTTCAAAGATAGTTGCCTTGTGTCTACCTTGAGGATCCCTTACCTCAAGAGAAACGAGTCCTTCTTCTGCTTCGGGTGTTACTGCCGTGTCGTCCATCAATACCAGCATTGCGTGTCCAATTGCGTCGCTTCTTCCTACAAAAGGACCATAGCCGACAGAATAGGCTTGTCCGGCCGGAATAGTAAAAGTTCCGAGTCTTGCAGGTACGCCCGCAGCGCAAACAACGTCTGTGTCCATGCCGAGAAGCGCTGCGTTTAGTGTAGTCTTAAATTTTTTAGCCATTTCTTTTTTCCCCCTTTCCCCTTAGTATGAATACTTGCCAGATGCTGCTTGTTTTGTTGTTACGCTTTGCACGGAAGCATCAAGCTTCGGTGTCTTGGCGTTCGCAAAGTTGAAAAGCTTTGTTCCGAGTCCGAAAGTCGCAACCATGAAGAAAGCCCCCAATATGTACGCCATCCAATCCGATAGATTTAAGATATTTCCTTCTTTACCTGTGCCAGGCATTTTAAAGTTTGTGATTTTCACCACGTCACCCCCCTTTTGCCTACCATTATAAACCATATAGTGTATAATACAAGAAAAATAACCACAATATATAGTGGCTATGAATGAATGTGAATGAATATTTTTTATTTATCGTTTAATTTAAGCAATGTTTCAATAAGAACGGTTTCAATGTTATGGATCCGCAGCTCATTTTTATGGAAGCGCTCCTGGAAAGCAATGTAATCACTACGACCGAATATCCCGCCATGTTTTAGTTGTTGTTGCATTGTCCATGATATAGAAGACCCCTCTTGCTTATTCATGGTTGCAACTATCCGCATGACGGTTGCTTCGACTAGCTCGATTTTCTTTTCAAGCTCTTTAATACGGTTCATAGCGTCTTCACGCTTTTGAAACGGAGCGCCTGCATAATCTGTCCAATTATTCAACGGGTTTTCCTTCTTCCATCTTATAGTTTTTCCCTGTACGCCCCCGTCAGTTCGTAGCCGTTCCACACGACATAGGCGTGTTCGCCCTTAGCCTGTATTCGGCTTTTTATCTCTTCATAGTCAAGACCCTTTCGGTTGAAGTATTCTTTTTCGTATCCCGTCTTAAATATGACGTGTTGGTCGCTCTGGGTGAGGATTGTATATTCCACGTTGGCAGGCCGTTGACTTATAAAGACGGCATGGACCCCGAAAGAGAGACCACGGTTTGCCACCTTCCGCAGCGCCCGCTTTCCTTCTTTGTAGTCGCTCACCATATGCGTTTCGTCAATGGCAATGATAATGGGCTTGTCTTTTGTAAAGCCCGCCTCAAAGAGCCGGTTCACTATATATTCAAGTTCGGCAGCCGCCACCCTGTCTGAGAGCGCAGGAAGATAGTCTATCTTTTCACCGCGTTTCAACGCCCGGAGTACGTGTTGCCAAACGGCCGAGTGAACGTCCGTTGTGATGTAGTCCCTTCCAAGGTCCACGCGCTGCGGGTTGAAAAAGAGCACCGGGCAATGACTTTTTTTTAATTGATTAATAACAAAGCTCGTTTTTCCGCTTTGAGTCATTCCGCAAACAAACGTGTGCTTACCCTTGAACATTTGCTTTTTCCTTGAAGAGTCGGAAGCCACCGACTAAAATATCAATGATAGCAAGCGCCATATCATCAACAAAACCTGTAAGTCCCCGTATAATCTGCGCCATTCCTTTTGATTCGTTGAAATTGAGTGGGTGGTCCATGTATTCGTCAATGCTTCCAGGACCCGTTGGCGTGTTCAGAAAGTTCAGGTTGAATCCGCCATTCTCTTTTTCAACGGGTTCAGCTTCTACTGAAGCGCCTGCTTCATTCGGAATACCTTCCGCCTTTACATTCTCTTCCATCAATTCTTCTGCAATCGTTTTTTCCATTTTCTTTTCCCCCTATTGTTTTTATTCATTGTCTGCAATGAGTTCGCCAGTTTCTAAATTCCTTATTGATATATATCCCGTCGATGAGTTTTCTTTGTAAACAAATTTTGCCCAAACAAAACGAAAAACAATTTGTCTTTCAAAAGCTATTCTGTTCCCGTAAAACTTTTTTCGTTGGTATATTGATTTTATATCTATTGGATCTCTAACAAATGCTTCTGATATTGCGCGTATTTTATCTTTGGCCATTTCAATGTTCTCTTGATTCAGTTCCAATACTACCGCCACCCGAAGCCACCACCTCTCAGTATTGCTTCTAATATTCGTTTGATCATTCGATAGTCACCACTTTCGCGTCAACGTATACATCAATATTTTCATCCTCTATTTTCGACCACCATGTCACCATGTCGCCGTGCCGGACTTCATAGTCCCGCGGAAACTTCTCCAATACTTCAATTAATTCATTGACTGTCATGTTATTTCAACTCCCAGCACTTTTTGCACTTTTTAACGTAGCCATGTTCCCGCAGCGTTTTTCCGTCTGAGTCCACCATGCCGAGCTCTTCGGAAGTAAGCAGTTGCCACACGTGTTCGCAGTCGCCTTTTTCTTTCCTGGGTGCTTGCTTCTCGACTTCTTCCTTGTTTCCGTCTTTGTCAAAGTGTATTCCGTGCGCCCTTCTCTCATGCAGCGTTCTTGCCCCCGCAGCGCTTTTACCTTCAAATTCACGGTCACACACACGGCATTTCAATATTTCGCTCATAGGTTCACCCCTTCCAATTCGTCCAAGCGAGCTTGATAAAAAGCCCGCAGGTTAGCAATCACCATTTCTTTGTTTTTGTTTTTCTGCAATAACTTTTGTTTATTGAACGTCCGGCATATCTTCATCACCGCCACGGTCGGGTCGATGTCATTCCACAGGATCTTCCGGAACTTTGCTATCGTCGCTCCCTGCAAAAGATTGTTGTATGCTTCCGAGCCTATCCTTGATTGATTCTCCAACACTTCCAACCCCTTTCTTGATTGATTTCCCTAGATATTTTTTAATGAGCACAATGAAAAGAAACGCAATGCCCCATTGAAAAACCACCTGTATGAGTAAAAGCACCACAAGCATAAATGGATCTATCATTAAAACCAGTCCTCCTCTTCTTCTTTCAAGTTTGCTTTCATTATGAAATTATTGTTTTCTAGCAGGAGATCTTTCCCTCCTGGGTCCTCGAATGCTGCGTTTTCTCCAAGCAGCCATTCCCACACCACAGTGCCAAGCCATGTATATTCTTTAAACTCACAGTCCCATTTCCCGAAGCCCATCTTGTTGTTTGACATGCCCACAAGTTTGTAACTTTGTTTTTCTTCCTTCGGTGTTTTCACTGCAAAGGATCTCGAAAAGCCATAAAGCCTGCGTTTGTTATGCCACATGTGAGCCAAGCCCAAAAGCGAGAAGCCCGACATTTTCGTTATGTATTTTGTGACATAGCTTGCAACCTTGCAACTCTTGTCGCTATGTACTTCCACCGTCCCTTTCCCCCACAGTTGTTTGATTTTTCTAAACCCTAGCAAAGACTTGATCCCTGGAAAGAAAAAATGAACATGTGGCCAGCCGGTGTTCTGCTGCTCTTCTATCACCCATAAATAAGTTAGGCGCTCTTTAATCCCTCGATTCCGTTTGCGCTGCTTATTCATTGCTTCCAACAGTTTTGAAATATCTTTCCCCACGCTCTCCCATGCCTTGTACCGGCTCGTAATTTTAGGATCATACGTCACCGTCAGAAATATTCCCTTTTGGTTTTTGTTATGCCCCAGGCGTTTATATATTTTTTTCTTGATTTTCTTCCGGCCTTTTTCAAAGTAGCGGCAAGATTCCCGAGGTTGAACGACTTTATATTCTCCAGTCAATTCGTTTTGTAAAAGGATCTGCGTTGAATCTATGAGCGCCACCGACTGCGTGAAGTTGTTCATCAGTATAGCTTCGAAATTGTCCAAGTTGTACGGGTGATAGTCCAATTTTCCAAATTTTGTGTAGCAAGCCAAGTACTCGTATTTGGAAGGGTTTTGGAGATGGTCCTGCATTCTTGTCGGAATTAATCTATATAAGCCCTTTGGGCTTTCAAGACAACAAGGAATTTGTAGCTCCTGGTCTCCAATTTTGGAATTGATAAACTCTTTTTGCTCCGACATGGCCATGCAGTCGCTAAGCTTCTTTTGGTCCTTCTTCTTCGTCCGTCCCTTTTTACGCATATAAAAAAAACTCCCCTACTCCGCAAGATGCTTATCTTACGTAGTAGGAGAGTTTTTGAGTTTTATTGACATTCAACTATTCCTAAAATATACTAAGAGCGTCACACATTCCGCGACGACTCTGTACCACAATATAACAGTATTGTAAAAGGTAACCTACTGAATATTAATTGTATATTTAGGGAATAGTTAATAAGGGGGAAATTATTCATGTTAAACAAAATTCTAAAGGTTCACAATAAATCGTCGAAACCTACCAACGTGGTCGCCTATGAACATGGCATTATTCAGGAATGCCTGGAACTCGAAAAACTTCTTCCAGACTATTTATACGATTATTTTTTGTATCTCCAGAGTTCGGTTGCAATTTCTACACGGCTTGCCTATTTGCTTGATTTAAAATTTTTCCTTAACTATATGATAAGCGAAAGTCCTCTTTCTTCGGCTTCTTCAATCCGAGAGATTCCCATAGATGACATTAAAAGCATAACGGCAAAGGATGTCAATCGATATATTGGTGGATATTGTTCAAGATATCTAATTGAACAGGGAAAACAGTCAATAATTATGGAAAACCATAATCGATCGCTATCAAGGAAAAAATCATCATTAAGCGTGCTTTTTAAATTCCTATATCGCGAAGAAATTATGCCTAGCAATATAACTGATGCTTTCAACCCGATAAAGTTGCCAAAACCGCAACCTGATGCGATTAAGAGGCTTGATATAGCCGAGGTTCGCATAATGTTCGACTGTGTAGCAAGTGGAAAAGGTTTAACTGAAAAAGAAATGGTATATTGGGAAAAAACAAGGCACAGGGATATGCTGATACTGCTTTTGTTCACAACATATGGACTGCGTCTTATGGAGCTTCAGCAATTAAATATTTCATCTTTCAATTTAAGCCGCGGAGAATTCCTTATTTACAGAAAAAGAGGCAAAGAATCGGCAATGCCAATAAACAAGTCGGTTGAGGGCGCATTTACAGACTACCTTAATATTGAACGGAGCCGGTACGCATCCAAAGGGGAAGACGCACTTCTTCTCTCTATGCAAAAAAAACGCCTTACTCAAAGGGCAATAAGGGATATCGTAAAAAAATATACAGCTATCGCTTTAGGAACGACCAAGGAAAACGGATACAGTCCGCACAAGCTTAGAGCAACCGCTGCGACATCATTGATTGAGGAAGGCTTTTCCATCTACGATGTGAAAAATTTACTAGACCATGACAATGTCACTACCACACAATTGTATTCAGCCCACAAAAGAGATCAAAAACGCGAAATTATCAAGAATTTTGAATGGCTTGAAAACGATTAATCGAACCTATGTTTGCATATGGATTGTTTTATGTGTTATAATCAAAGAAGTAAATCTTTGAGGGAGGCGCAGTTTATGTATCAGGATTTGACAGTCAAGCAGGTCAACATCATAGAATTCATTGTTGAAGAGGTAAATAAAAAAGGGTATCCGCCTTCAGTCAGGGAAATTTGCAAAGCTGTCGGATTGAAGTCCACTTCTTCTGTTCACAATCATTTAGTTACTCTTCAGAAGTTGGGATATATAAAGAGGGATGCAACCAAAACTAGAGCAATAGAGCTTAATGATCAAAAGCTGAACATTCAAGGCAAGGGAAAAGAAGGCGTCGTAATGGTTCCAGTTGTAGGTTCAGTCGCAGCCGGCACACCCATTTTGGCTGTTGAAAATATTGATTTCCATTTTCCTATTCCTGAACAATTTTCGAAAGATGGAACTTACTTCATGCTTAGAATAAGCGGAGACAGTATGATTGAAGCAGGCATACATGACCAAGATTATGTCTTGGTAAAACAAAAACACGATGCTGAGAATGGAGACATGGTCGTTGCGCTTTTAGACGATTCCGCTACAGTAAAAACATTCTACAGAGAAAAAGACCATATAAGGCTTCAGCCTGAGAACAGTTCAATGAATCCTATAATTGTAACAGATGATTTAATGGTTCTAGGACAAATTAAAGGCGTATTTAGGTTTATGTAAAATATCACAATATTTAGCCCATGCAGTTTACAAATGCATGGGCTTTTTAGCATAATTACAAGTTTTTTATTCTATGGACAAATGCCCTTTTTCAATCAGATTTTGTAGAGCCTTCATCAAGCCTATCCGAGCATGATCATAGGTGAGACCTCCCTGGAAATAAGCGATATATGGAGGCGTAAGAGGGGAATCAGCACTCAGTTCGATTGATGAACCCTGCACGAATGTCCCAGCGGCCATTATCACCTGAGTTTCATACCCCGGCATATCCCATGGAATAGGGCGGACATACGAATCGACAGGCGAGGATGCCTGTATAGCTTCGCAAAAGCAAATTACGGCTTCCTTAGTATTTAGCTTGACGGCCTGGATTATATCGCTCCGCTCATCGGAAAGCCCCGGATATGTTTCAAAACCAAGTTTTTCAAACATGCAGGCGCAAAGCAAAGCGCCCTTCAAAGCCTCTGTTACCGTATGTGGAGCCATGAATAAGCCTTGGAAAAAATGACGGTTCATTCCAAAAGACAATCCACATTCCTTCCCAATTCCGGGAGACGTCATTTTATGTGATATGAGCTCAATCAGCTTGCTTTTTCCAACTATATATCCACCGGTCATTGCCAATCCGCCACCGGGATTCTTGATAAGTGAACCAGCTGCCAAATCAAAGCCAATTTCAGTAGGTTCTTTCTTTTCCAAAAATTCGCCATAGCAATTGTCAACCATCAGAATAGCTTCAGGGACTTTTAGCCTTACAAAATCGGATAAAGCTTTCATCTTATTTATACTAATGGCTTTCCGCCAATCATAGCCTGTTGATCGCTGGACATAAATCATCTTTGGATTCGATTCAAGTGCTTTTTGTATTGCATCGTAATCAAATTCACCACCCGGAGTCAAATCAACCTGCTTATATTCAATCCCTATTTCTGAAAGTGTGGATGGCTGTGAACCGTTAATTCCTATCAATGTTCTTATTGTGTCATATGGTAGACCGGTAACAGAAAGCATTTGATCGCCCGGCCGGAGCGTTCCAGTAAGGCATAGGGAAATCGCATGAGTACCATTGACGATAATGGGTCGAACAAGTGAATCTTCCGTGCGGAAAACATCGGAGTAAATTCTTTCGAGGGTGTCCCTTCCCTTTTCATTGTAGCCATATCCGCTGTTCCAAGTGAAATCAGTATCGCTTAGACGGTTTTCCTGCATAGCAAGAAGAACCTTATATTGATTGTAGGCCCTTGTATCTGCAAGCATTTCAAAATTGCTTTTTATTTCTTTTTCGCATTTTTTAACAAAATTCAACACATTTTCCCCAATTCCGAAAAGAGTTTCGGGGGGGGGTTCATTTATTGGCACTTCTTTCACCCGCTTTCAAAAAAAAACGAACGGCATTTACGCCGTCCGGAATTGCCGCAAGTCTTTTCTTTTAATCTTATTTAAAATTTTGCATTACTTAAATTGTTGCATTCCTATCAAGGCAAACTACTCTTCCTCAGAATCCGTATTAATGAATTGGTTTATGTTCACACGCTTTGACGGAATTATTGTGGAAATGGCATGCTTGTAGATCATTTGCTGGCTTCCGTCATTTTCTATGACGATTGTATAGAGGTCGAATCCTTTCACATAGCCTTTTAACTGGAAACCGTTTGTAAGGAAAATAGTAAGAAGTATCTTGTCTTTTCTGGACTGATTGAGTATAATATCCTGCAAATTAAGTACGTTTTTCATGATGATTCATATCCCCCTTTAATTTATGTTTGTCTGACAAAATCTTTTGTCTTTATCAACAAATTATTTAAAATTTCTTCTTCCGAGCCGTTTGCATCAATCCAAACAGCTTCTCTATATCTTCTCAGCCAAGTCAGCTGTCGTTTTGCATAATGTCTTGAATTTAACTTAATTCTATAAATCATCTCTTCTTTATCTATTTTCCACGACAAGTGTTCAAGTACTTCCTTGTATCCAATCCCCTTCATTGCTTTATGATTCTCGTCAAGTCCAATTTCAGTCAATCGGACAACTTCATCGACAAGCCCAGCTTCCATCATTATTTCTACCCTTAAGTTTATTCTATCATACAACAGATTTCTCTCTCTATGCAAACAAAATAATAATACGTCATATTTTGGACTAGGATACAGATCTTTTGCGAATTTCTTTATTGTGGAACCTGTGCTGCGATGCACCTCAAGCGCCCGTATCACCCTTTTAAAATTGTTAGGGTGTATGATTTCCGCAGAATCAGGATCTATTTTCTTTAGAAGAGCGTGAAGATATGTGCTTCCTTTCTCTTCATTAAGCTTCAGAAGATTATTCCTGTATTCCTGATCAAATGTTGCATTTGAAAAATCCATATTATAGATCAACGAACTAATGTAGAGCCCAGTGCCGCCTGCAATAACCGGAATTTTTCCGTTTTCATGCAAATTGCGGATTGCTTTTTCCGCTTGTTCCTTGTATAAGGCAACAGAATAATCGTTTTCAAGTGGATCGGCTACATCAATCATGTGGTGCTTAACTCTACTTAGCTCATCTATTGTAGGTTTGGCTGTACCTATGTCCATATATTTATATACCTGCATTGAATCGGCAGAGATTATTTCTGTTTCAAAAGCCTCGGCCAATTCTATAGCATAGCCGGTTTTTCCCACTGCTGTAGGTCCTGCTATGATGATAATTTTGTTCATCAAAATGGCTCCCTTCATTTTTTATCTGTTAAAATATTTCCCGATTTCCGTTATGCTTATCCGAACGACAGTCGGGCGTCCATGTGGACAGGTATATGGATTCTCTAGATTATCCATATTTGCAAGAAGAGTCATTATTTCAATATTTTCGAGTCTGTCATTGGCCTTGATTGCTGCGTGGCAGGCACGCACAGCTATAGAATAAATCATTTCATCCGATTTCATAGAATCGATGTAAGTAGTTTTTAAAAGCATATTTTTCAATTCTTCAAGGAAAGCAATCGCTGTACGCATATTAAAAATCGACGGTATTTCGCGTACCAAAAGTACATTCGGACCAAAATCTTCAATTGAAAATCCAATTAAAAAAAGTGCACTTTTCGATTCAATCAGCAGATTTTTTTCTGTTTCCGACATGTTTAAAATGTACGGCTCCAAGAGTACTTGTGATGGAATTGATTTGTCCTTCAATTGACTTTTGAATGTTTCATAAATCACCTTTTCATGGGCGGCATGTTGGTCAATGAGTATCATTTCACCCGCTAACGCGTCTTCGCAAATAATATATGAATTGAAGATTTGGCCTATTATCTTTAAGCTTTTGAAAAAATTCATATTCCTAGATGGTTGCGTTTTCAAATAATGATTATTTCTTTGAGGCAGACTCTGCTCAGCTGCGATGTTTCCAAGAATCGTTTCAAAAGCCGTTTGCACTTCGCTTTCATTTTTACCTTCTACCTTTTCAAGATCCTTTGCCAAATAAGGGGCGTCAGTTTCCAAAAAATGATTTGAAGACTCAGGAGAATTGACAATTGCATTGCCAAGCGTTTGTTTTTCGAGATTCCCTCTTGCAAAAGCATTGGGTTTTGGCCATATAGTTTCCTCCCCAATCCATGAATGATTATTTATCAGCTCGGAAAATGCTGAGCGGAATAACTCCCGAAGTGGTTCTTCATCCTTGAATTTGATTTCAGTTTTGTTTGGGCTAATGTTTATATCTATGGATGATGGATGTATTTCCAAAAAAAGAAATGCTATGGGATACCTTCTTTTTTCAAGAATATGAAAAAAAGCACCGTTTAAAAGTTCTGATATAAGAGCACTCTTAATCCATCTTCTGTTTACATAGATTGATTGCAAATTCCTGTTGGAGTGGCTGTTTTGAAGATTTGAAACAAGACCATGAATATGCATGTCCTTGTGGAAATGGTCTATCCGCGCAAGATTATTTGCAATTTTCTTCCCATATATTGAATAAATAGTGTCCTGGAGGTTCCTATTTCCAGGGGTCGTATATAAATGCTTCTTGTCCGAAATCAAACGGAATGAAATATGGTGTTGCGCAGACGCCAAGTGATTTACTACATCGATTATATTATTGGATTCAATAGTATCTGATTTGAGGAATTTAAGCCTTGCCGGAATCTTTGAAAATATACTTTTACAGATTACGGTGGTTCCATCTATTGTTCCTATGTCTCCAATCTCAAGTAATCCACCATTTTTCATTAAGGCTCTTTTTCCTACTGTGCTTTGACGCGTCTTTGTTATTATTTCCATATTCGAAACTGCAGCTATGCTTGCCAAAGCCTCGCCCCTGAAACCAAGACTTTTTATTTCAAAGAGATCTCTTTCTTCGAAAAGCTTGCTTGTGGCATGCCTTTCAAAAGCCAAATTAAGATCATTCCCCGGTATACCCGAGCCATTATCAGTTACCCTAATAAGCTTCTTGCCTGCTTTTTCTATTTCTATTGTTATGGAATCCGCTCCTGCATCAATTGAGTTTTCAAGCAGCTCCTTAACTATGGATGCGGGATTTTCTACTACCTCTCCCGCAGCGATTTTTGCTATTAAGGCTTCATCAAGTTTTTTTATTGCATGCATATTATTCACTACCTTTACAATTTTTCCGATTCTTCCACCAAATGATTTAAAATGTTCAGAGCCTCGATTGGCGTCAAGTAATTTGTATCTATCTTTGTCACCATTTCAATGAATTGCCTGCGTTCATCAGAAAAGAAATCAAGCTGCCTCAGCTCTTTATCCTGTTTCGGCAAATCTGCTTCGGTTGCTACAAAGTTTTTATTTATGTCATGGCTTTCAAGCTCGGCAAGAATTTCAGAGGCACGGCTTACTACCTTGTAAGGCAGACCGGCAAGCTTTGCTACCTGCACTCCATAACTGTGGTTTGCTCCGCCTAGTTTTATCTTTCGAAGGAAGATTATATCATCGCCTATTTCCTTGACTGTTATGAAATAATTCTTTATTCCTTCCAATTTGCCTTCCAATTCAGTAAGTTCATGGTAATGTGTTGCAAAAAGGCTTTTTGCTCCAATATGCTTTTGGCTGTTTATATATTCGACTACAGACCATGCAATGCTCAGACCATCGTATGTGCTGGTTCCTCTTCCTATCTCATCCAATATGATAAGGCTCTTACGCGTTGCATTCGTCAATATATTGGATAATTCGCTCATTTCAACCATGAAGGTACTTTGTCCCTGTGACAAGTTGTCTGAAGCTCCTACACGAGTAAATATCCTGTCAACGATTCCTATGACCGCATTATCAGCAGGTATAAATGAGCCTATCTGCGCCATAAGCGTAATCAGTGCGACCTGCCTTAAATATGTCGATTTCCCTGCCATATTCGGCCCTGTTATTATATGAAAACGGTTGTGGTTGTTATCAAGCTCCGTATTATTAGGTATAAAGGTTTCTATGTTTGAAAACTTTTCCACTACAGGATGTCGTCCATTTTCAATATATATTCTGTCGCTAGAGTTTACCTCCGGTTTCGAGTATCCGTTATGATATGCCACATTGGCAAAAGTTGATAAAACATCTATATGAGAAAGAGCTTCAGCCGTGTTAAGCAAACGATCCACATTCTTTAGGATATCTTCTCTAACGGATTGAAATATTTCGTACTCCAGATGGTTTTTTCTCTCTTCAGCATTTATAATCTTGTCTTCCAACTCCTTAAGTTCCGGGGTAATATACCGCTCCGCATTTACAAGGGTTTGCTTCCTTATATATTCATCCGGAACCATTTCAAGATTAGATTTGGTTATTTCAATGTAATATCCGAAAACCTTGTTGAACTTTATCTTAAGCGATTTAATACCGGTAGATTCTCTCTCTCTTGTTTCAATGCTCCTGATCCATGATTTCCCATTTGACAATATATCAACAAGCGATAAAAGCTCCTCATTATATGTGCTTTTTATTATTCCGCCTTCGGTTATTGTTATTGGAGGATTCTCTGCTATCGCCGCTTCAATAAGTTCGTAGACGTCTCCTAGAGAATCCAGTGATTCATTAAGAGCTGACAGCGGTATCGAAGTCGAGTGCTTGCATAAAATATCTTTTAATTCGGGAATCTTTTTGAGAGAAACCTTTAGTGAAATCAAATCCCTTCCATTGAGATTTCCGTATACTACTTTGGATGTCAGTCTTTCTAAATCGTATATGGTTTCCAAGATTTCACGCACATCATCACTTGTTTTAAGGTCTTTGAAAAAGACATCCACGATGCTTAACCTAGTTTCTATTTCATCGTGGTTCAAAAGCGGTTCATTAATCCATTTTACAAGCAACCTTGAACCCATTGATGTTTTTGTCTTGTCCAGAACCCACAAAAGTGAACCCTTCTTCTTATCACCCATAATAGTTTTTGACAATTCAAGATTTCTAGCCGTAAAATCGTCAATAATCATAAAGTCGGAAGGATTGTAGTGTTTGACCTTTCTTATATGTGGCAAATCGACCTTTTGCGTTTCAATGACATAATCTATGAGACAACCTAAGGAAAGAACAATCTCTTTTTCCGTGTTAAGCCCAAGACTGTCAAGTGACATTATTTTAAATTGTCTCTGTATTGTTTTATTTGCATCATCATAATCGTCTTGAATTCCAACATCAGTCGTTAAAACCTGAGGCATTGCGGAATGTATAAAATCGGCCATTTTTATTGAAAGAGACGAGGCTACAATCAAAATTTCACGAGGAAATATCTTAATCAATTCGTTTTCTGCCGTTTTATAGCGAGAAATCCCCTTAAATGATGTTACGCGCAGTTCTCCTGTAGTAATATCCACATAGGAAAATCCGATTCTGTTTTTCCCCTCAGAAATTGAAAGTATATAGTTGTTTAGTGATGAATCCAACATATCGGGTTCTGTTATAGTTCCTGGAGTGATTATCTTCACTACCTCACGCTTTACTATTCCCGTAGCTTGTTTTGGATCTCCTATCTGCTCGCATATCGCTACCTTAAGGCCAAAGTTAATAAGCTTACGTATATAATTTTCGGCAGCATGGTACGGAATTCCGCACATAGGTGCACGTTCCTCCAAACCGCATGATTTTCCGGTAAGGGTTATTTCAAGAAGTTTAGAGCATGTCAAAGCATCATCGAAAAACATTTCGTAAAAGTCTCCAAGTCTGAAGAAAAGGATGCAATCCTCGTATGTCTCTTTTATTTCAATATATTGGCGCATCATAGGTGTAAGTCCCATGGAAGACTCCTTTCAAAATACTACTATGTCAACAAAGTTCACCAATCAAGGTAGCACGCTTGGCTTCTAGTATTCGGACAAGAACTATCGTTCCAATCAGGGACGAATCTCCCTTAAATGTCATAATTTTATTGCCTCGCGTTCTACCGTATACGTTTCCTGGATATTTGTCGCTTAAACCGTCTACAAGTACCTTCTCGGTGCTGCCTACTATTTTGAGATTCTTTTCGTATGCTATAGAGTTCATCTCCAATAGGGCTCTATCAAAACGCTCATGTTTTACCTTTTCCGAAATCTGGTGCGATGATTCCGCGGCCTTTGTTCCACTCCTTTTGGAATAAAGAAATATATAGGCACTGTCAAAATATACTTCTTTTGCAAGTGATAATGTATCCTCAAAGTCGGATTCCGTTTCTTCCGGAAAGCCTATTATTATGTCTGTTGACAGAGTTATTTCCGGTATGCCTTCATAAAGCTTTTTTACAAAGCCCAAGTATTGTTCTCTCGTATAATGGCGATTCATTTTATTTAGAATACTGTTGCTTCCCGATTGTACTGGCAAATGAAAATTTTCACAGATATTTTGGGAAGCTTTTATTGTGGCGATAAGTTTTTCTGTAGCATCCTTTGGGTGGGAAGTCATGAACCTAATTCGCCGAATTCCATCAATTTTATCAACATCACTAATCAAATCCGAGAAATCATAATCACTGTACAAATCCCTTCCATATGAATTCACATTCTGCCCAAGCAATGTCACTTCCAAAACTCCATCCTTTACAAGAGATGAAATTTCATCGATAATAGCCTCTTTTCCACGGCTTCTTTCACGTCCTCTTGTATATGGAACAATACAGTATGAACAGAAATTGTTGCATCCATACATAATATTCACAGAGGCTTTGAATTTGTATTTTCGGATTGATGGAATTCCTTCAACTATAGTTTTAGGCTTATCCCAAACTTCCACTAACGGTCCCTTGGAATTCTTTTTTTCCAGCACTTTTTCAAACAAGAGCGGAAATCTGTGTATATTATAGGTTCCGACTATCAAATTTACAAATGAAAGATCCTTTTTTATTTTATCTATTACATGTGGCTGCTGCATCATGCATCCTGCAATGATAATTTTGAGATCAGGCTTTTGCTTTCTAAAATTTTTCAACCTTCCAATGTTTCCAAGCACTTTTCTTTCAGCAGTCTCCCTTACACAACATGTGTTGAAAAGAACTATGTCTGCATCCTTAAGCTTTTTAACCTCAATGTGGCCCATTTGTTTGAACATTCCGGAATATCTCTCCGAATCATGTTCATTCATTTGGCAACCCCATGTTCGTATATAGTATTTCAATTGTTGCATTTATTATCCTCTCCCAGTCCAAATAAATAGTGATACGCTTTTTAAGAACGTATCTCGTATCATTATACCAATTAATAGCGCAAAATCCAACAGGGTTGCTCTATGTAAAAATTATTGCAATATTATGGTATTAATAAGAAATTATTTAAAATCGAGTGTTGATTTATGATATTATTAAGCTGGTTGATATATTATTTAAAACATTAATAGGGGGTAAAAAAATGAAATTTTCTGGAAGAATCACAGACATGCAACAGTCTCCGATAAGGAAATTGGTTCCAATCGCAGAGGCCGCAAAAAAGAGAGGCAAAAAAGTTTATCACTTAAACATCGGGCAACCGGATGTAAAAACACCGGAAGTTTTTTTTGATGCATTAAAGAATTTCGACGAGGAAGTTTTAGCTTACAGTTTTTCACAAGGCAGTCCTGAATTGCTAGAGAGCTTCAGCGAATACTATAAGACTTATGGAATCGACTTTGACCCTGCCGACATACTGGTTACAAATGGTGGCAGCGAGGCTTTGGTTTTTGCAATGCTTGCTATTTGCGACAACGGAGATGAAGTTCTGGTTCCGGAACCATTCTACACTAACTACAACGGCTTTGGAAATGTTACTGGAGTAAATGTAGTTCCTATAACTACAAAAGCCGAAAAAGGATTCGACCTTCCTTCTAAAGAGGAAATCAAAAAATTAATAACTGCAAAAACCAAGGGAATACTTCTTTCCAATCCCGGAAATCCTACTGGCGCAGTATACTCGAAAGAACAATTAAACATAGTTCGAGACTTGGCCAAGGAAAATAATTTGTACATCATTGCAGATGAAGTATATAGAGAATACATATTTGACGACTTCCCATACATGAGTTTTGCACAATTTGACGATATCTCAGACAGGGTTATAATCATCGACAGTATATCAAAGCGCTACTCCGCATGTGGAGCTAGAATAGGTTCAATTGCCTCTAAAAACAAGGATTTAATTGCACAGGTACTGAAACTTTGCCAAGGAAGACTTTGTGTTCCTACAATCGAGCAACTCGGTGCTGCCGCACTCGCAAAAGTTCCTAAAGAATACTTTGATAAAACAAAAGAAGAATATAGACAAAGAAGGGATATCGTTTACGCTGCGCTTCAAGAAATGCCCGGAGTTGTTTGTGAACTTCCCCACGGAGCTTTCTATATAATGGCAAAATTACCTGTCAAGAATGCCGAGAAATTTGTTATTTGGATGCTTGAAGAATTTGATGTGGATGGAGAGACTGTAATGTTTGCTCCTGCTGAAGGATTCTACGGAACTCCAGGTCTTGGTGTTGATGAAATAAGGATGGCTTATGTTCTTAACCAAGAATCGTTGAAAAAAGCAATGAATATATTAAAGCTGGGATTGGAAGCTTATCCAGACAAAAAATAGTCTTATAGCTGAAAAGCAAAACATAAAAGTGGGGGTTCCAATTGGAACCCCCACTTTTATGTTAATATACTTGATCTATTGATTTTTCTTCGACTCAAGCATGTCTCCTATTGTTATGGTATTATCTTCTTTGACGCTTTCCGGAATTTCGAGGTTGTCATTCTCTTCTTCATCAACTTCCTCTACAGATGACTCTTCTCCAGCTTCATCCTCTGCAGCATCTTTGATGGAAAGACTTATACGCTGTTTTTCTTTGTCAATGCCAAGAATTTTAACTTCAACTTCCTCGTTTACTTTTAGTGCATCTGAAGTTGTTTTTACATGTTCTTTTGAAATTTGCGAAATATGAACAAGTCCTTCAAGACCCGGTTCTATTTCAACAAATGCTCCAAAGTCTGTCAAATTGACAACTCTTCCACTTATGATGTCACCAATGTTGTATTTGGTATTTACCAAAGACCACGGATCCGGAAGAATTTGCTTAAGGCTAAGCGAAATCTTGTTGCTCTCTTTGTCTAGACCAATGATAACAACTTCTATATCATCGCCAACTTTCAAAAGTTCGCCCGGGTTCTTGATTCTTCCCCATGAAAGCTCCGAAATATGAACCAAACCGTCTATGCCGCCTATATCGACGAAAGCGCCGAATTTAGCAAGTCTTTTAACCTTCCCTTGAAGCTTCTGATTAACTTCGAGTTCAGCCCAAAGGGATTCGAGTTCTTTCTTTCTTCCCTGCTCGAGCACTTCTTTGTGTGAAAATACTACATTTCTTTTCTCTTTATTGAATTCGATGATTTTTACTTCAATTTCCTCATTTACAAAAGCGTTTAGATTGCTTACATAATTGAGTGAAAGATGCGAAGCCGGAATGAAGCCCCTAATGTCTTCAAAGTAGGCTATTATGCCTCCCTTGACTACTTCTTTTGTGAATACCTTAACAGGCTTGCCTTCATCGAGATAGACTTTCAAATCATCCCATTGCTTGAGGGCATCTACCCTTTTTCTTGAAAGGAGAACATTTCCCTCGCCGTCATCCGATTTTATAACCATGACTTCGATTTCATCGTCTTCATTAAGTATATCTTTAAGATTAACTCCTTCTTCAGAGGTCAATTCTCTTTTCGGAATAATACCATCAGATTTATAGCCAATGTTGACTACAACTTCATCATCTGAAATTTGTACGACTTTCGCTTTGAGAATCTCACCCCTCCTCGGCACTCTCAGAGACTTCTCAATCTCCTCAAGCATCTCATTCATCAAGTTTTCATTTTCCATAGTTTGCCTACCTACCTTTATTTTAATTTTTTTGATAACATCATTAATTATCCAATCAGGAGTTGATGCTCCTGCGGATATCCCGAGTATTTCAACATCTTTAATCCATTCAAAATCCAGTTGCTCTGCAGTTTCTATATGGTGGCTCTCGGGACAATATTTTTTGCTGAGTTCAAACAATTTTTGTGTGTTTGAACTGTGTAATCCACCGATTATTAACATGACATCGGCCGTCTGCGATAAATCAATGCAAGATTTCTGTCTGTTCCTAGTTGCAACACATATAGTGTTAAACAATTGCACATCCTTTGAAAGCTTTGAAATAAGGTTTGTCAGCCTATTCCATTTCTCTATATTCAAAGTGGTTTGCGCAACTATGCTTATTCTATCACAATTTGAGATTGAATCAATGTTTGATTCATCATTTATTACAACTGCTTCGTTTTGACACCATCCGTTGATTCCAATGACTTCAGGATGGTCCGGATTTCCGAGAATAACAACCTGTCGGCCTTGCTCAAATTCAGATGCAACTATTTCCTGCACTTTTCGGACATATGGACATGTGGCGTCTACTATTTCTATATTTAATTTCTTGGCTTTTTCATATACGCTTAGTGGAACACCATGCGACCTTATGATCAAAGGACCCTCTTCCACTTCCTCAATCGAGTTGGCAATGAATACACCCCGCTCTTCCAAATACTCAATGACCTGATTATTGTGAATAAGCGGGCCAAGGGTATGTATTCGTTTTTCATTTAAATCGGCAAGGCCAACAGTTTTTTCCATTGCGCGTTTTACACCAAAACAAAATCCTGAATTGTCGGATATGATTATTTTCATGAAACCTCCATCTGCTATTTGCTATTTGCACTGAAGTTTGATTCCTTTAGGATGTATATGTTTTTCATGATATCGTCACTTATCGATTGATATTTTTCTTTTGGTATTTTTTTTGTAGAATAATACTCTTCAAGACTTATCTTTTTACCTATAACAATACTTATCCTTGTAAAAATTCTATAGTTTTTCTCTGCTGTTATTGCGACAGGAAGCACATTTTTTTTTGCGTTGATAGCAATGATTGCCACTCCGGCTTTTGCTCCGGGCGTGCCGGACAGGTTGCGTGTACCTTCCGGGAAAATTCCCAGTATCTTCCCTTCACGCAGTATTTTGACGGCAGTTTTTATGGCTTTCAAATCGCTTCCATTTCTATCCACAGGAAATGCATTGAGCTTTCTTACAAGAAAGCTCAGTATATGAGATTCAAATAATTCTTTTTTTGCCATAAAATGAAGTACATCCGGATAATAGCTGCCTATAAGAAGCGGGTCGAACCAACATGAATGGTTCGCGCATAAAACATATCCATCACCAGACTCAGGAATATTTTCATAACCTTGTACATCAATATTGTAAAAAATGCCAAATAGAAACTTGAAAAATATTTTTGCAAATTGCACAAAATTCACTTAATGTCCTCCTATTTACCGAAAACTGCTTATTTAATACGAGACATAATCTCTTCTACGACTTCTCCAATGCCAAGCTTATCAGTGTCAATAAGATGTGCATCCTCGGCCCTTTTAAGTGGGCTTATTTCGCGCGACGAGTCCATATGATCCCTTCTTTCGATGTCATTAAATATTTGTTCAATCGGTATGCTTATTCCTTTGCCTCGTAATTGATTATATCTTCTTCGTGCCCTTTCTTCAGGAGAAGCCGTAAGAAAAAATTTGTATTTGGCATTAGGAAAGACAATAGTTCCTATATCCCTTCCATCCATAACCACAGGATGGGCTGCAGCATATTCACGCTGCAACTCAACCAATTTCGACCGAATTTCGCTTATGGCAGAAACAGCCGATACATTTTTGTCGATTTTTTCGCTTCTTATTTGAGAAGTAACATCTTTTCCATCTAAAAAGATTTTCGATTTATTGAATTCAATTTGCGTATTATTAAGCAATAATTGAATACCCGATATGTCTTCCAATGAAATATTCGAAGACAGTATTTTCAATGTTATAGCGCGATACATCGCGCCAGTATCAATATATGTCCAACCAAGTAAAGTTGCAATTTCCCTGGCTATTGTGCTTTTGCCTGAACCAGCCGGTCCGTCTATTGCAATGCATTTGTTATTCATAAAATACCCCTATTATTCTTATTCATATTGCATTATATCTTATTTAGAGTTTGCAAACAAGAAAACAACTACCACGAAGGGTAGTATTATGACCCACAAATGATAATGTCCTCTTATACCACAAATGATTATGTCCCAATTATAGTATAATAAACCCTCATAAAATAGATATGAAAAAAACAGGCCCATAGAAAAAACGTAGCACAAGATTCTGGTGCTAATGTTTGCGATTTATTGGGACATTTTCAAAAGTGATTGACACTAGTTTTATCTAAAATTTTAATAATACATTTTTTTAGCGATTTTTCAATTTTTTCATCCTTCATCAAAGTTTCTATAATATCGGGGCGTTTTTCAATGGTTTCTTCTATGGCTTTTTCCAGTCGCCACTGTTCTATTAGCTTGTGATTGCCAGATATCAGTACATCCGGTACACTCATATGCCTGAAAACTTTCGGCCTTGTATAATGAGGATATTCCAAAAGAGATTTAAAGCTGAAGCTTTCTTCCTCATATCCTTTTTCACTTTTTAATACTCCCTTTTGAAGTCTTGAAATCGCATCAACAAGAACTATTGCAGGAAGTTCTCCGCCAGTCAAAACATAATCGCCAATCGATATTTCCATATCTACCATTTTATCAATGAATCTTTGGTCAACCCCTTCATAGTGGCCACATACAAGTATCAGATGATTCTTTTCTGCCAATTCTCCAACAATTTTTTGATTAAGTCTTTTTCCTTTTGGCGAAAGATATATTTTAATTGCTTCTTTATAGCAATTCATACTTTCTATAGCTGAAAACAAAGGCTGTGGCGTAAAAACCATCCCTTCACCTCCGCCATATGGTGAATCGTCAACCTGGCTATGCTTGTTGTCTGCATAATCCCTTATGTTTACAGTGTTAATATCTATTAAGTTTTGATCAATGGCCCTTCCGATAATGCTAGAGCTGAAGAATGGCTCAAATACCTCGGGAAAAAGAGTCAGTATATCTATTTTCATTAAAACATCCCCTCAATCAATTCCACTTCAACGATGCCTTTTTTCAAATTAATAGATTTTACAAAATTTTTAACTGCGGGAATTTGTATCATTTTACCGTCTTCTTTTTTTACTATATATATATCTTGGTAGGCATTCTGATTAATATCTACAATTTCTCCTATAAATTTACCATTTTCATTAACGGATAGTCCAATTAAATCAAAAACATGGTAAGTGCCATCCGGAAGTTCTCTAAGCTGAGAACGATCAATGTAAATATCACTGCCTTTAAATGCTTCGATTTCATTTATATTATCATAATCTTCGAATTTAAGAATGGCAAGTGATTTTGCATATCGTATCTTCTCAATATTTAATCTTTCAAATCCATTATCCGTATCTATATAAACATAGTCAAAATCTTCGAATCGCTCTACTTCATCAGTAAAATTTTTCGCCTTTACTTCGCCTTTTAAACCATGAGTATTTACTATTATACCAATTTTAATATATGACATTCTCTCACCATCCTAATGTTTCAATATTTTGTAAAATCGAAAAAAGGATAAGCCCTTGGGAGCTTATCCTATTGAACGATTTCCACAACGACTCTTTTATTTTCCCTGATAGCCGCCGCTTTAACAACAGTCCTTATTGCTTTGGCAATTCTGCCTTGTTTACCGATTACTTTTCCCATATCGTCAGGGGCAACCGAAAGTTCCACAATTAGAGAATGAGAACCTTCGACTTCGTTGACAGTTACCATTTCAGGATGATCAACCAATGCCTTAGCAATGACTTTTACAAGTTCTCCCACGATTACACCTCCTGATGGTTCCTATGCTTTTTTAGCTTCTTTAGCTTCTTTAAATTTTTCTAAAATGTTGTTCTTCTTGAGCAATACTCTTACTGTTTCAGTAGGTTGTGCCCCGTTAAGCAACCATTCGACAGCTTTTTCATCGTTGATTTTAACCTCTCCCGGGTCTTTCAAAGGATTATAATAACCTAACTCTTCGATGAATTTACCATCTCTTGGAGATCTTGAATCAGCTACAACAATTCTATAAAAAGGTTTCTTTTTAGCACCAATTCTTTTCAATCTAATTTTTACAGACATTTACTTCACCTCCTTGAAAATAATTATCTAAGCATAAAATCATTTATTTACATAAAAGGAATATTGAATCCTCTTTTGCCTTGTTTCTTTCCCATGCCCGAAAATTGCTTCATCATCTTTTTTGTCTGGGAAAATTGCTTTAAAAGCTTGTTTACCTGCTGAACGCTGGTTCCACTTCCGGAAGCTATTCGCTTTCTTCTTCCGCTGCTTATTATCTCTGGATTTGTACGTTCTTCCACCGTCATTGATTTTATTACAGCTTCGATTCTTGTCAATTCGTTTTCATCGACCTTCAAGTTTTTCAACTGTTTTCCGCCGACCCCAGGCATCATTTCCATAATTTGGTCAATTGGCCCCATGTTTTTCATCTGTTCCATCTGACTGAGAAAGTCATTCAAATCAAAGCTTTGTTCTTTTATCTTTTTCTGAAGTTTTCTTGCACTATCTTCAGAAAAGGTTTCTTGAGCCTTTTCTATAAGTGTGAGTACATCCCCCATACCCAAAATCCTTGAGGCCATTCTTTCAGGATAAAATGGTTCTATTGAATCAAGTTTTTCACCTGTTCCAACAAATTTTATTGGTTTTCCTGTTATAGCTTTTACCGAAAGTGCTGCTCCTCCTCTGGTATCACCATCAAGCTTTGTTAGAACAACACCTGTTATCGAAAGATCTCTGTCGAAAGCTTCGGCAACATTTACTGCATCTTGTCCTGTCATTGCATCTATTACAAGCAATATTTCCTTTGGATCAACAGCTTTCTTTATATTTATCAATTCCTGCATTAATGTTTCATCAATATGCAACCTTCCTGCCGTATCTATAAGAACTATATCATGTCCTTTTCTCTTTGCGAATTCAAGTGCCGCTTTAGAAATATTTTGCGGCAATGTAGAATCGCCCATTGAAAAAACCGGAATATCCAATTTTTCGCCGACAACTTGAAGCTGTTTTATTGCAGCAGGCCTATATATATCTCCTGCAACCAATAGAGGGTTCTTGCCAGCCTTCTTAAAGTAACCGCCCAATTTCCCCATTGTAGTCGTTTTCCCGGCGCCTTGCAGTCCAACCATCATAATGACAGTGGGTGGCTTTGAAGAAAACTCGATTTTCGTCTCGCTTGTCCCCATCAAAACCATCAATTCTTCATTAACAATTTTTATTACCTGTTGTCCAGGGGTAAGGCTCGTCATTACTTCTGATCCTACTGAACGTTCAGTGATCTTGCTTATGAATGATTTTACAACTTTATAGTTTACATCCGCTTCCAATAATGCAAGTTTTACTTCACGCATTGCCGATTTTATATCTTTTTCTGAAAGCTTACCCTTGCCTTTCAGTTTATTTAATGAATTTTGAAGTTTTTCAGCAAGGCTTTCAAACAACATACCGAATCCTCCTAATGGTTAATTATCATTTACCTGTATTATTTCCGTAGCCAATTTTACAATGTTATACACTTCATTTCTTTTATCTTCATTATTCTCATTTTGCAATACTCTTTTAGCATTCTCAATTATCGAATTTGAATAATCGGATATTCTTTTGAATTTTCCATAAAGCTCCATTTTAAGTTCATAACTATCCAATGCTTTGTTTGATTTTCTTACCGCGTCATATACTGCCTGTCTGCTAATTTTCATATTCTCAGCAATTTCAACCATTGAATAATCATTCAAGTAATAATAATACAGCATTTCGTATTGTTTTTCTGTTAAGAGCTTCCCATAAAACGCAAACAAATTACCGTATCTAATTTTTTTTTCCATTATTCGTACCTCTTATGTAAAGTGATTTTGCTTTACATGAGAATATTACAGTATTCAAAAGAAATAGTCAAGAGCTTTTTAAAAAATTGCATTAATAAAGCTTTCTGCATCAAATTTTTGAAGATCTTCAATACCTTCGCCAACACCTATATATTTAACCGGCAATCCCAACTCGGAAACAAGTGCAAAAACAATGCCGCCCTTTGCCGTACCATCAAGCTTGGTCATTACAATCCCGCTTATATCCGTTATTTCGCTAAAAGCCTTTGCCTGATTCAACGCATTTTGACCTGTTGTAGCATCCAATACAAGGTATGTTTCCAAAGACGCTTCATGGGCTTCTCTTTTAATGATTTTTGTAATCTTATTCAATTCATTCATCAGATTCTTTTTATTGTGCAAACGCCCTGCAGTATCACAAATCAATAAATCCATTTTGCGGGCTTTCGCAGCCTGAATGGCATCGTAAACCACAGACGCAGGATCTGCTCCCTCTTTTTGTGAAATCAAATCACAATTTGCTCGTTCAACCCATACTTTTAGTTGTTCCACTGCAGCTGCTCTGAATGTATCGGCAGCAGCAACGATAACTTTTTCACCATTTGCCGTAAATTTACTTGCAAGCTTGCCTATAGTGGTAGTTTTACCAACCCCGTTGACCCCTATTATCAGTATTATTCGCAGGCCCTCATTTTTCACTTCAACTTTAGCAGACTCAACTACATTTAGTTTTTCTGCCAGCAATGATTTCAAAATCCCTTTTACCTTTCCCGCATCCCTTACCTTCTCATTTTTAAGTGTCTTTTCAAGAGATTCCATGATTTCCATTGTTGTTTCATATCCGACATCCGATAGAATAAGCAGATCTTCTAACTCCTCATAAAAATCATCATCAATAACTTTTAAAGAATTAAACAATGCATCAATCTTTCCTGTAAAATTATCTCTTGTTTTACCTAATCCTTCTCTAAGCCTTTCAAAAATATTCTTCAAGTTTCCACTCCTAGCTCGCTTTGTTTTTTATTTCCAATGAAACTATTTTTGATATCCCCTTCTCTTCCATGGTGACTCCGTAAAGCACGTCGGCAATTCCCATTGTACCCTTTCGATGCGTGATTAAAATGAATTGCGATTGTGTCGCGAATTTTTTTAAGAACGATGCAAACCTATAAACATTTACATCATCCAAAGCAGCTTCAATTTCATCCAACACACAGAAAGGCGAAGGCTTTTTCATTAATATTGCGAAAAGCATCGCTATAGCAGTCAACGACTTTTCTCCGCCAGATAGAAGATTAAGGTTTTGCAACCTTTTGCCTGGAGGCTCCGCATAAATATCTATATGTGAATTCAATATGTCTTCGGTGTCTTCGAATATTATTTCCGCTCTTCCCCCATTGAAAAGTTGATTGAATGTTTTGTTAAAGTTGCTGTTTATTTCTTTAATTTCCTCTTTGAAAATTTTAACCATCTTCTCTTCAAGCTTTACAATCAAATCCTCGAGAGTGTTTTTTGCCTCAATCAAATCGCATTTTTGTTTGCTAAGAAACTCATATCTATGCAATACTTCATCATATTCCTTTATGGCTGTTTTGTTTATATCTCCGAGTAATTCAATTTCCCTCTTAAGAACTTCGATGCGCTTATTCATTGAGCTTCTATTCGTTATCTCCGTTCGCTGCTCCGTTGCCTCGATATAAGAAAGTTGATAAACTTCCCATAATTGTTTGATAAAATGATCATAATTCATTTGGTTTCTTGTATCTGACATTTCTAATTTGTGATATCTTTCCTTTTCTTTTATGATGTTTTCATTGGTTTTATCCAAATATTCTTGTCCCGCTCTTGCTATGGCCGCATTTTCACCTATAGACATTGCGTGTTTAACATTCACTTTTTTTAATTTTTCTATTTCAAGAGTTAATTGTTCGAATGTTTCACGCTTCATTAAAATTTCACTCTCGTATTTTTCTATATGCAAATTCAACTCGGATAATTGAGTTTCACAATCATTGTTATTTTTTATCAACCTATCAATTGAAAAGCTCAACCTGGAAATTTCATTTTCAATACCTTTCATTTTTTCAAACATGATGGCGTGTTCCACTTTTTTTACATTAAGTGATTCTTTTAGCGCATCCAGTCCGTTTGCATGTGTTTTTTCATTTTTTTCTAATTCCGCTATGCTTTTTTCGTTGAAAGAATTAAGGGCTTCCATATCATTTATACTATTGACAATAGATGCTCTATTTCTTTCTATATTTTCTCCTTCTTGAATCGATTCACTCAATTCATTTTCCAAATCAAATTGTCTATCTCTTAATGTATTATTATTCTTTACAGCCATTTCAAGATCTCGAGACAGTTTTTCCATTGCATTATCAGTCCACATTACTTTTTCTTTTGCTTCATTCAAATCCTTTTCACTTAATAGTCTCTTGTCAATTATTGCCTCGATATTGGTCTTCATTATTTTCAAATCGCTGTTTTTTTCTTCAATTTCTCTAATAATATCCCCATAAATTCGTTTTCTTGTTAACAGACCTGCGCTCCTGCCTTTTGCACTTCCACCTGTGATAGTTCCTCCCGGATTGAATACATCCCCTTCAAGAGTGATCAGCCGGCTTCCTCTGAAACCGTTTTTTATAAGTCTGGTGGCCGTTGACGAATCTTTCACTATAATTATGCTGCCAAGCACAAAATCAACAATATTCTCAAATTTCTTGTCATAACGAATTAATTCCTTAGCTCTTCCTACAACGTCATCATCTTTTGGAACAATGCCACCATTGCCTGTTCGACCTCTTATATCGCTCATTGGAAGAAGTGTTATGCGTCCTGTTTTTTCTTTTTTTGCAAACTCTATGATTTTTCTCGCAGAATCGATTGTGTCGCATATTATGTGTTGGCTTGAATAGCCCAATGCAGTTTCTATGGCTAATTCATAAACTTTGTCAACTTTAATGATTTCTGAAACAGTTCCTTCAATATGTTTTGCCAATGCGTGTCCACGCAAAGCAGTTAGTGAATTTTTCACACTGCTGTTAAAGCCTTCATAATTGTCAATCATTCTTTTGTAAAAAAGCTGTCTTTCATGTAGTGTTTTTATTTCACGCTCGATATCATTTATTCCTTTTTCTGTTTCATATTCCAAATCCCTGTATTCTTCATAAATATGTATGGCAGATTCGTGTACAGTCAAATAGCTTGCTCTTTTATTTTCAATTATTTCCATTTCCTCTTCAAAAGCTTTTTTTTCAGATGCAGCGCATGCAATCAATTCGTCAATTGACTTTTTATCTTCATGCAATTTTGCCAGACGTTTTTCCACACTTTTCTCGTATGAATTAAGACTTGCGATTTCACTTTTCATTTCAGACGATTTATTGAAATCCTCAAGTACATTTGCTTTTTCCTTCAGCAGTTGATTTTTTGCCAGTGCTAATTTGTTGGATAATATTTCTATTTTTTCCTCTTCATTTTTCATGCTTTCTTTAAGCAAATATTTCTTTTCCTCAAACTCATCCGAAAGGTTTTTTTGCTTATTCATGGCATTTAACAATACTTCATTTTCTTTTTCATTACCATCTATTTGGTTTTTCTTATTAGTTTTTTCTTTAATGGAAGATCTCTTTTTCTCAGTTAACAGGTCCATCTCATAGTTTAGTTGATTTCTCTTTTCATTTGCATCCAAAAGGTTTTTCTCACCTTCTCGGGAATTATATCTCAATTGTTCCAAAATCTCTTTCGTTTCAATTAGTTCAATTTTCGATTCATTTTTTTTGTTTTCTAAACTTGATATGTTTGTTTCTACGCTTGCGAGTTTTTCTCTATTATCCTTCATTTTACCGTTAATAATATCGATTTCTTCCATAAATAGTGAAATTTCCATACCCTTCAATTCACCATAGTATTCTTCATACCGCTTTGATTTTTCAGCTTCAAGCTTTAAAGGATTAATCCTTAGCTTGAGTTCGTTAAGAATGTCCTCAACTCTAAGAATGTTTTTATTTGTACCTTCCAGCTTTTTTTCCGTATTTTCTTTTCTATTTTTGTATTTGACTATTCCGGCAGCTTCTTCAAATATTTTTCTTCTTTCATCTGATTTGCTGTTTAAAATCGAGTCGATCCTTCCTTGTCCTATTATTGAGTATCCATCTATTCCTATACCCGTATCCATAAACAATTCTTTTATTTCTCTCAATTTGCATGGGTTGTTGTTTATAAGATATTCGCTTTCCCCGGATCTATAGACTCTTCGCTTAACAATAACTTCACCATATTCAATAGGCAGAATTCCTTCTTTGTTGTCAAATGTTAGAGATACCTCAGCCATTCCCAACTGTTTACGTCTATCGGTTCCACTGAAAATAAGATCCTCCATTTTGTTGCCCCTGAGAACCTTTGCGCTTTGTTCGCCTAAAACCCATCTTACCGCATCAGTAATATTGCTCTTTCCACTTCCGTTCGGGCCAACAATTCCCACAATTCCATCTTTAAATTTTATTTCCGCTCTTTCCGCGAAAGACTTGAATCCATACATTTCTATGCTTTTGAGATACAATATATCACCTCATAACTATTTTGAATAACATGAATATTTTATCATAAATAATGAATTAAAAAACACCACAAGGGTGTTATTTAATTCATTTCATCATATATATCTTCGATTATATCCAATAACTTTTGGTCCTCGATTGGTTTAATAATCAGCTCGCTTCCTTTATCGATAATTTCGCATACAATTGCATCGTCCTGTGAGCCTTCAACCGGTGCAAGAATCGCAAAATTTTTATCATCATACTCGACCATCTCTATTAATTCAAACTTTTTCGTATTGTTTTCCTCGTCGATGAGTTCGATTATTTTATCAACCATATTAATCACCTCTTTTTGTTCTGTCAAGATATGATTGCAGAATATGCATAGCAGCAACCGTATCAATCACTTCTTTTCTTTTCTTTCTAGACATATCCGCCTCTATCAAATATCGTTCAGCCATTGCTGTTGTCAATCTCTCATCCTCGTAAACGCACTCAATATCGACTTTACTCTCAATCCAAGCAACAAAATCCTTAACCTTTTCGCCTTGAGGCCCTAAAGTTCCATTCATATTGAACGGTAAACCGACGACAATTTTTCCAACATTCTTTTCTTCTATTATACCCCTCAGGATATATAAATCCTTTTTCTTGCTCTTTCTCTTTATTGTCTTCAATGCTTGAGCCGTCCAAAACAACTCATCACTAACCGATACCCCTATTGTCTTGTCGCCGACATCCAAACCCATAATTCGCAATAATATTTCCCCTTTCAAATTATCTTTATGCAAAAGTCAGGGCAATATGCGCTACAATAACCACAAAGAACGCATAAGTCTTCATCAATTTCAACACCATCAGGTCCCATTGTAAGAGCATCCTGCTTGCATGCTTCAACACATTTGCCGCAACGCCTGCACCAATCTGCAATATGCAAGTGCCTGTCCCGTTTTTTTATTTCAGATAAAATCGTTTCATTTGAGATCTTTCCTTCGAAACGATTTACATTGTCATCTATCTCTTCAATACTCTGCATTCCAATTGCAAAGGAATCCATGACATCTTGGTCTAATGCAAATGCAAAAGCTTCGTCTATATGGCTTATTAAATTGCCGCCTCCCAGCGGTTTCATACCGTATATTCCTTTTCCCGCTTTTTTCGAAGCTTGTAGTACATCCAACATGTCTTCAATTGTGCCATCCTGTATTCCCAAGCCTTTATAATTGCAAATTGGATGTATTACCTGAAAGACTTCGTGCATGTTGGCTCCTATCACTCCCGCAACATGGTGTGTAGAAAGACCCAAAGCCCTTATATAGCCTTTATCACGCATTTCCATAAAATACTCGATTGCATCCCAATGGCCTCTTATTGTATGGATGCTTTCCTGTTCGTGCAACATAAATATATCTATATAATCTCTTTTTAAAGATTTCAAGGCCCTTGTCAATGTTTTCTCGGCAGTTTTTCTATCATAAGCATATGCCTTGCTAGAAATAATTAGATTATTCTTTCCTATATTTTCCATTCCGGTTTTAATGTGTTCATAGTTGTCATATAAGTCCGCTGTATCAATAAAATTAACACCTTTTTCATAGGCCTTTTCTATAAGCAAACCTCCCTCTTTAGGAGTAAGATTACGCTGTAAAGGGCTCATGGTCAGGCTTCCGAAACACAACCTTGAAACAAGCAAGTCTGTATTTCCAAGTTTTTTATATTCCATTTTATTTCTCCAAATATGCCTTTAAAAGTTCTTCCATTATTTCATCTCGTTCAAGTCTCTTTATCATTTTTCTCGCATCCTTGTGACTTGTAATATATGTTGGGTCTCCTGAAAGTAAATATCCGACAATCTGATTCACGGGATTATATCCCTTTTCTTTAAGCGCTTCGTAGGCTACGTCAATAATTTCCCTTGTTTCGGCTTCATTGTCGCTTCCAACATCATACTTCATGGTATATTGATCATTCATGTCCAATTCACTCCTTTTAACCATTATACTCTAATAATCCCTTCCATTTCAATGGACCATTTTATAAGAAAGGCAGAGGTTGGTATCCTCTGCCTTAAAGATTGATAAAAAAACAAAGTAATGCTTTTTTTAATGTTTACATTTTATTTATAAGTAATACCTTTTAGCTCTCGCTTAGTTGTTAAATGCTTTCCACATACTTATATACCTGTTCCAAAGAAAGCAATGCCTTGCTTCTGTCCTTGGCTCCGGCTTGAGCCATGTTTGGCCGGCCGCCGCCTCCTCCGGAAGCAATTTTTGCAACATCTTTAATCAATTTTCCGCAATGGATTCCGTTTGCTATGGCTTCCTTGTCCGCCATAGCGGCATAGTTCAATTTTTCTCCATCGTCCGATACAAGAACTACAACCCCATTTTCAATCTTGTTCAATATTTTATCTCCAAGACCACGCAAGGTTTCCGCATCTAAATCATCTAATTTGCCTGCAACTACATCGAATCCGTTTATCTTTTTCAAGCCGCCAAGCAATTCGTCCATTGATGAGGATGCCATTTCTTTTTTGAATTCTTCACATGTTTTCTTTGATATTTTCAATTCATCAAGTATTTGAATAATTTTACCTTCAACTTCATTTTCATTATTGGCTTTTACCAATGTCATAATATTATTCATTTCTTTTTCCGCCTGCTTAACATATGCATATGCCTTTCTTCCTGTAAAGGCTTCTATTCGCCTAACTCCTGCAGCTATCCCGCCTTCTGAATATATTTTAAATAGTCCCACTTCGCTTGTATTCTTTAGGTGGGTTCCTCCGCAAAGTTCGGTGCTGTAATCGTCAACCTTGACAACTCTTACTATTTTGCCGTATTTTTCACCGAAAAGTGCTGTTGCTCCAAGTTCTTTTGCCTTATCCAAATCCATTTCAGAAATATCAATTTGAAGAGCTTCAAAAATTTTCTCGTTAACCATTGCTTCTACTTCATCCAATTCCGCATTCTTTACATTGTCGAAATGAGTAAAGTCAAATCTAAGTCTGTTTGGGGTTACTAATGATCCCGCCTGTTCTACATGCTCACCCAAAATATTCTTCAGAGCCCTATGAAGAATATGTGTAGCAGTGTGATTTCTTGCCGTATCCATTCTGTTCTTTTTGTCAATCTTTGAAACGACTGTTTCACCAACACTGAGCAATCCTTCTATTACTATTCCGTAGTGTATATATAGATTGTTTTTTTTCTTGCAATCTGAAACTTCAAACAATCCCTTAGATGTTTTAATAAAACCCTTGTCAGCTACTTGGCCTCCGCTCTCTGCGTAAAATGGAGTGACATTCATGATTATTTGGACTTCTTCACCTTTTTTAGCTTCTTCAATAGGCATTCCTTCTTTTATAATTGCAAGGACTTCTGCTTCCGCTTCAAATATATCGTATCCCACAAATTCGGTTCTTTCAGTTTTGAGTTTTTCAAGATCCGCTCCAAACTCCCATCCTACATCATTTTGATTTTTTCTAGCTTGTCTTGCTCTATCCTTCTGAATGGTCATTTCCTTTTCAAATTCCTCTTCATCTACAGTGCATCCGATTTCCTCCAAGATTTCTCTTGTTAGATCAAGCGGAAAACCGTAAGTGTCATACAAAATAAATGCATCCTTGCCTGAAAGCATTTCATTGCTGTCTTTTTTCATGGACTCAATGTATCCGTTAAGAATTTCTATCCCTGAATCAATTGTCTGCTGAAAACGTTTTTCTTCTATCTCAAGCACCTTTTTGATGTATTCGCGTTTTTCAAATAATTCCGGGTACGCATCTTTTGATATTTCAATTACTCTGTCAACAAGTTCAGTTAGGAATTGTTTTTCTATTCCCATAAGCTTTCCGTGCCTTGCAGCTCGTCTAAGCAACCTTCTTAATACATAACCTCTTCCTTCATTGCTAGGGATAATGCCATCTGCAGTCATAAAGGTAACAGCCCTTATATGATCTGTGATTATTCTTATGGATATGTCATCTTTGCGATTTTTTCCATACTGTTTGCCCGCTAGTTCTATAACTCCGTCAAGCACATATTTTATTGTGTCAATTTCAAATATTGATTCCACATTTTGCATTATGCAGGCTACTCGTTCAAGCCCCATTCCTGTGTCTATATTGGGTTTTGGCAATAGATTATAGTTTCCTTCATTATCTTTATCAAATTGAGTAAATACATGGTTCCAGAATTCTATGAAGCGATCGCAATCGCAACCCGGTTTGCACGTATCTGCGCCGCAACTGAACTTTTCGCCTCTGTCAAAATATATCTCTGAACAAGGTCCGCATGGGCCTGTTCCAATTTCCCAAAAGTTGTCATCTTTACCCAGTCGTACAATTCGTTCCCTGGAAATTCCTATTTCCTTTTCCCATATTTCATAAGCTTCATCATCATCTTCGTAAACAGTAACCCATAATTTGTCCACCGGCATATCGAGCCATTCGGTCACAAATTCCCATCCCCATTTAATGGATTCACGTTTAAAGTAATCTCCAAATGAAAAATTTCCAAGCATTTCAAAAAAAGTAGCATGGCGCGCAGTAATACCTACATTTTCGATATCACCCGTCCGAATACATTTCTGGCATGTGGCCATTCTCTTGTTGGGTGGTACCTCGGTTCCCATAAAATATGTTTTAAGCGGCGCCATCCCTGCGTTTACAAGCAGAAGGCTTTTGTCATTTTTAGGTACAAGTGAATAACTCATTCGTGCATAGTGTTCCTTTGACTCGAAAAACTCTAAAAAGTTCTTTCTAATTTCGTTAAGACCCATTTTTTCCATAATATACACCTCCATAAAATAAAAAGCGCCCTCATCCTTGTTAGGGACGAGAGCACTCGCGGTACCACCCTAGTTATTGCCAAAGCAATCACTCTTGATGCTTTATCGGGCATCATTCGCCTTTTTCTACTTGATTTCAAAAAAGGTGCTCAAAAGCTGCTTCACCGGATTACTTCAAGGCATTTTCAGCTATCTGCCTCTCTCTAAAGAAGTTCCGCCCGGTTACTATTCTTTATCATAGCATTCGCAATCACCTGTGATTATAATAGAATCCCCATCTTATGTCAATATCAACCAGCGGTTTTAACAATAATACCTCCGCCTATCAAATCATCACCTTCATATATTACAATTGACTGTCCTGGGGTAACTGCCCTTTGTGGTTTAAGAAATGTAATTTCCAGATTTCCATTGTTAAGTTTTTTTATTTTTCCATCGGCTTCTTTTGCCGTATATCTGGTCTTAATTTTTAAAACTCTATCCTCTGGTATTTCCTCATATTTAACACTATTGACTTTTTCAGCCAAAAGTACTGATGTAAATAGCTCAGAATTATCGGTTAACATAATTTTATTACTGTCTACCATTATATTCTTTACATACATTGGTTTTCCAACAGATATGCCCAAACCCTTTCTTTGACCAACGGTGTAAAAAGGTATTCCTTTATGTTTTCCAAGAAATTTTCCATCATCATCTATAAAATCGCCAGATTTAAATCCGTCCTTAACATTCCTTTCAATAAAACCGCAATAATCGTTGTCCTGTATGAAACAGATTTCTTGACTATCCTTCTTTTTTGCCATGCTTAGACCTATTTCCTCAGCATATCTTCGAACATCTTCTTTATCTTTCATGTTTCCAAGCGGCATTATAAGTCTGGATAGCATCTCTTGTGACAATGTGTAAAACATATAACTCTGGTCTTTGCTGTTATCGGTTTTTTTTATGAAATATCTGCTTTTTGCCTTATCTTTACAGACCTGAACATAGTGTCCGGTTGCCAAATAATATGCACCTATTTCATTTGCTATGTCCATTAAATACTTGAATTTAATTGTTCTATTGCATTGCACACATGGATTCGGAGTCCTACCGGCAAGATATTCGCTTATAAAGTATTCAACAACTTCACTTTTAAAAGGTTCTTCATAATTTTTTGAAAGAAAGTTTATGTCAATATTTTCGCAAACCGCTCGCGCATCTTCTTCATTTGCTTTTGCAAAATTCTCAAAACGACCTCCGTCTATCGACTCCCATAAGTTGAAATAGACACCTGTAACATCAAAACCTTCTTCTTTCAACATGTATGCGGCTACCGAGCTGTCAACTCCACCGCTCATTCCAATAACTACCTTTTTTTTATCCAACATTTTTGCCATCTTAATGTTCAGGCTCCCTGACCTTGAAGTTTTCAAGCCCTTTTATTGTTATATTGTTCTTTTTAGCGTAATCCATAAGAGCTATTTTTATTGCGTCTTCAGCCAATACGGAGCAATGGATTTTTTTAGGTGGAAGGCCGTCCAATGCTTCTACAACAGCTTTGTTGGTAAAACTAACTACTTCATCAATGGATTTCCCCTTTATTAGTTCGGTTGCCATGCTTGAAGAAGCTATTGCAGACCCACAACCAAAAGTTTTGAATTTTGCATCAACTATTATATCTTTTTCAATTTTAAGATATATTTTCATAATATCCCCGCATTGCGGGTTTCCAACTTCACCAACTCCATCGGCATTCTCTATTTCACCAACATTCCTGGGATTCATGAAATGATCCATTACCTTTTCTGAATACATGTATTTTGCTCCTTCCGTTATTTATTAATGAAGCGGAGATATCGCTCTCAGCTTCTCTACTATTCCGATAAGTTTTTCAACCGTATAATCAACATCTTCTTTGGTTGTGAAATCCCCAATTGTCAATCGAAGGGAACCATGAGCTATTTCGTGCGGCAACCCTATGGACATAAGAACATGTGAAGGATCCAATGAGCCCGATGTACACGCAGAACCGCTTGAAGCGGCAATTCCCTCATTGTCCAAAAGTAGAAGCAAAGACTCTCCCTCTATGAATTCGAAACAAAAGTTGACATTTCCGGGATGTCTTTCGGTACGAGGCCCGTTTAACTTTACATGATCGATTTTATTCAAGATTTCATTTATCATTCTATCCCTTAATACGATTAATCGGCTTCGATGTTCATCAAGTGTTTCGTCAGCAATGGATGCGGCTTTCCCAAATCCAACAATTGCAGCCAAATTTTCAGTTCCTGCACGCATGTTTTTTTCTTGTGCGCCTCCATGTATAAGCTGATCGATGTGTGTTCCTCTTTTTATATAAAGAGCTCCAATGCCCTTGGGTCCATAAATTTTGTGAGATGACATCGTCATTAAATCAACCCCAAGATCCTCCACATCCATCTTTATATGTCCATAAGCCTGAACTGCGTCGGTATGGAAGTAAACACCGTTTTTCTTCGCTATTTTCCCGATTTCTTTTATTGACTGAATCGTTCCTATTTCGTTATTTACATACATTATCGAGATAAGTATGGTTTCATTTTTTATCGCATTTTCAAGATCTTTCAGATTAATCATTCCATATTCATCTACATCAAGATATGTTACTTCAAACCCTCTCTTTTCGAGATACTCGCAGGTATGAAGAATTGCATGATGTTCAATCTTACTTGTAATTATGTGTTTTCCCTTTGCACTGTTTGCCTCGGCAATTCCCTTCAGCGCCCAATTGTCCGCTTCCGAACCGCCTGCGCAAAAGTATATTTCCTTCGGAGAGGCATTAATTGTTTCAGCTATTGTTTCGCGAGATTTGTCGATAACGTCTTTAGCTTCTCTACCAATCCTGTAAATACTTGAGGCATTACCAAAATTATCAGTATAGAACGGCACCATCGCTTCAAATACTTCTTTCTTTACCGGTGTTGTAGCCGAATAATCTAAATACACATTCCTCTTCATGATATCATCCCCCATTATTTTAATTTACTTTCAATTTTGCAACTTCGGCAATTGTTCATTTCATTGTAATCATTTATCATGTCCTGCAATGTGATAGAATCAACCACTTCAGTAATACTATCCTTTATCTTTCTCCATACCCGTTGTGTTACGCATTGGTCATTATAAGAATATTTTTCTTCTTCCCCATCCATAACGCAATCGGTTGGTGCCAATGAACCTTCAAGAGCCCTTAAAATATCTCCGACAACAGTTTCATCGGGTGATGCAGCAAGTTTGTATCCTCCATTTGCACCTCTTAAGCTTACAACTAAATCTTTTTTTCTCAAGGATGAAAAAAGCTGCTCCAAATAACTTATCGATATGCTTTGTTCATTGCTTATCTCACTTAAAGGCACAGATCCTTCACCGTATTTCAACGCCAGATAAAACATTGCCCTTAATCCATATCTTCCTTTAGTTGAAAGCTTCAAAAAATCATCTCCTTAAAACCCTAGTTTATTGCTCGGGATTCAAGGAGATTATATAATACCCTAGTAATTTTGTCAACTTTATTTCCTGATCTTTTTATTGAACTCGTAAAATTTTGTTTCTTGGCCTGACCGGGATGATTCGTAGTAATTTTTATTCTTTAAATTATCCGGCAAATATTGTTGATCTACATAGTGATTGTCGTAACTGTGAGGATATTTATAACCTTTTCCTCTATTCAGCTGCTTAGCTCCAGAAAAGTGGCTGTCTCTTATATTATTGGGTATTTGATCAATTTCTCCTGTTGCAATATCCGCCAATGCATTTTCTATGGCAACCATAGCTGAGTTCGACTTGGGCATAAGAGCAAGTAAAAGTGTTGCTTCAGATAATATTATTCTTGCCTCAGGGAGCCCTACAAATAGCGCAGAATCGACGCAAGCCTTTACAATATTTATGGCGTTGGGATATGCTAGCCCTATATCCTCAGCAGCTATTACCAGCAATCTTCTACATATTGGCTTTATATCCTCCGCCTCTATTAGCCTTGCAAGATAATGAACCGATGCGTCCGGGTCGCTTCCTCGTATTGATTTTTGGAAAGCGCTTATTATATCGTAATATTCATCACCGGTCCTATCATAACTGAACACTTTTTTTTGTAGTATCTTTTCTGCCATATTTTCATCAAACAGCACTTTCTGTCCATTTTCAACCAATAGGCCTATTTCAATATAGTTAAGAAATTTTCTGTAGTCGCCATTTGCATGCTGAGCCATTCTCAATAAGGGATTTTCCTGAAAAACAATTTCTTTGCCCGATTCAATTTCAATTCGCTCTTTTAAATTCTTAATTCCTTCAACCATATCATTAGGACTTATTGAGCGGAACTCAAAAAGCATTGAACGACTCAAAAGTGCCTTGTATACATATTGAAAAGGATTTTCTGTCGTGCTTGCAATAAGAACTATTTTTCCGTTTTCTGTATGTTCCAAAAGAACCTGTTGCTGTTTCCTATTGAAATGCTGAATCTCATCTACATACAATACAACCCCATTCATTGTAAAGAGTGTATCAAGATCACCAATCACTTTTTTCAAGTCTCCCACACCGGCATTTGTGGCATTTATCTTGTAAAATTTTCTGTCCGTAGATCTTGCGAGCAGATTGGCAACCGTAGTTTTTCCCGTCCCTGGAGGACCGTAAAAAATCATATTCATCAATTGTTTCTTTTCCAAAAGGCTGTTTATCAATTTTCCATTTCCGATAATATGCTTTTGCCCTATAACATCTTCCAATTTTTCAGGTCTTATCCTAACAGCTAGCGGCTCCATAAAATCACCCTTTTCCCTTATAATCTTAAATATTCAATCTTTTTAAATATAATATACAGGAGGTCTTAGACCTCCTGTATATTATATCCTTTTTACGCTTTTTATGTTGAAAGATAATAAAGATTGATTTATATTTATTGTTCGTATAAAGGGAATTTTTTGCAAAGTTCTTTTACATCGTTTTTCAATGAATCGTCGTCAATATCCCTTTCAATTGCACCTTTTATTATTTCAGCAATAACAGCCATATCCGATTCACGCATGCCTCTTGTTGTTACCGCTGGAGTCCCCAAACGAATTCCACTGGTGATAAAAGGACTTTCGGAATCATATGGAACGGTGTTCTTATTTACAGTTACGCCTATTTCATCTAGCCTTTTTTCCGCATCCTTGCCTGTGATATTTTTGCTTCGCAAATCAAGCAGCATCATATGGTTGTCTGTTCCATCTGAAACAATTCTGAAGCCTCTTATCTTTAATTCCGCTGCCAATACTTTGGCATTCTTTATTATCTGCTCTTGATATCGTTTGAATTCATCTGTAGCAGCTTCTTTGAAACAAACGGCTTTCGAGGCAATTACATGCATCAACGGTCCGCCTTGAGACCCCGGAAAAATGGCCTTGTCAATTATCTTTGCGTATTCCGCTTTGCAAAGAATGGCTCCGCCCCTTGGTCCTCTTAATGTTTTATGCGTGGTCGTCGTTACAAAATCGGCATAAGGGCAAGGATTTACATGAAGGCCTGCAGCAACCAATCCTGCAATATGAGCCATGTCAACCATAAGGTACGCGCCTACTGCATCAGCTATCATTCTGAATTTTTCAAAATCTATTTCCCGTGAATATGCGCTTGCTCCCGCTACAATCAACCTGGGTTTGCTCTCTCTTGCAATTTTTTCAACATCATCATAATCGATTCTTTCCGTTTCCTTATCGACTCCGTAGCTTATGAATTTGTAAAGCTTTCCTGACTGATTTACAGGGCTTCCATGCGTCAAATGTCCTCCATGCGTAAGCGACATGCCCATTACAACGTCTCCCGGCTGCAATACTGACTGATATACTGCAAAATTTGCCGCGGACCCACAATGAGGCTGTACATTTGCATGTTCTGCTCCAAAAAGCTTTTTTAATCGATCAATAGCCAATTCTTCAGCCACATCAATTTCTTCGCATCCTCCATAATACCTTTTGCCGGGATAGCCTTCAGCATATTTATTTGTTAGAGTGCTTCCCATCGTTTCCATAACAGCCTTTGAAATGAAATTCTCCGATGCAATCAATTCTATTCCGTTCCTTTGTCTATACAATTCCTTATTTAATACATCCATTATTTCAGGATCAGCCTTTCTAAGATATTCGTATTTCATGCAATCACCCCTTATCAATTATTTTGGTTACCACAGGAAGATATTTTTTTGATTTTATGAACTTACCATTTTTAGCTCTGATTATTGCAAAAGTTGTAGTCAATGACAGCAAAACTACTGCCCCTAAAATCAATTCATGGTGACCGACACTAATTCTTTCCAATATGAAGTTTACTATAAATACACTAAACAACATGGTAACGAGTGGAAATCCATAAAGTATGGCTGCCGCACCGAGAAGATTCCCTTCCTCCATACTAATTTCAACATGGTCTCCTTCTTTTGCGTTCAATTCATTGTATACATCTGAATATACGCTCCCGTCATCATCACCAATTTTACATGCTTTGCAATTTCCACACGCTGAATGCCTCATCAATTTTACCTGAGCCATTTCCCCTTTAATATTTACCACTTCTCCGACTCTATACATGTTTATACTCCTATTTCAAAAATCCTATCATGGTTTCGATAAGCTCGTCAATTGTTTGTTCTTTTTCCGATTCTTCGCTCTTGCATTTTGTCATACAATGCTTCAAATGATTCTCAAGTACAATGCCCCCAACCCTATTTACTGCTGAACGCACAGCGGAGACCTGGATAAGAATATCGTTGCATCCCCGTTCTTCGTCTATCATTCTCTGTATTCCTTTTATCTGTCCTTCAATTCTTCTAAGTCTTCTCTGAACAGCATCCTTGTCGTAATTCGCCATTTCAATCCTCCTTATACCTGTATACGGTATAATTATTATATTACAGACTTTGAATATATTCAACTAAAACAAAAGTTCCAAAAGGCGGAAACACTCGCCAATTCGGAACTCTTGGTATATTATCAGTCAAGCTTCAAGGCTATGCTCAGTTCGTCCAATTGTTTTTCATCCGCTTCTGCAGGAGCTTCTGTCATTAAACATGTCGCGTTTTGCGTCTTGGGAAAAGCTATTACCTCACGAATGCTTTCACTGAATGTCATAAGCATAACCATTCTGTCCAACCCATAAGCGAGTCCTCCGTGCGGCGGAGTCCCATATTTAAATGCATTCATAAGGAATCCAAATTTCCTTTCAGACTCTTCATCGCTGAAACCCAATGCCTCGAACATTTTTTTCTGCAATTTCGGGTCATGGATTCGTATGCTTCCGCCCCCAAGTTCCACTCCGTTAAGCACTATGTCATAGGCCTTAGCCCTTACTTTCCCCGGATCCTTTTCAAGCAGCTCGACATCCGCATCTACCGGTGAAGTGAACGGATGATGCATAGCTACATATCTTTTGTTTTCCTCATCATATTCAAGCAGTGGAAATTCGGTTACCCATAGGAATACATATTTACTTTCATCCAATATATCAAGCATCTTGGCTACATGAACTCTTAGGCTTCCAAGTGAGTCATAAACAACCTTGGGTTCATCTGCAACAACAAGTATTAAATCATTTTCTTCAAGTTCAAACAATTCAGTTATCGCGGCAATTTCATCCGCTGTCAAGAATTTTAGAATAGGTGATACTATTTCACCATTTTCAAGTTTAATCCAAGCAAGACCCTTTGCTCCGTAGGTCTTTACATGCTTTTCAAGTTTAGAAATGCCTTTCTTGCTAAACTTGTCAGCATATCCCTTAACATTTATTCCCTTTACAGATCCCCCATTGTCAATAACAGTTTTAAACACCTTAAATTCCGTTCCTGAAAGAACCTCGTTCAAGCTCTTAAGCTCAAAACCGAATCGGAGGTCCGGTTTGTCCGAACCGTATCTTTCCATAGCCTCTATATAGGATATCCTTTTGAATGGAATCTCCACATCCACATTCATTACTTCCTTGAATATGTGGCGTATTAGCTTCTCGTTTATACTTATTACATCGTCTTCTTCTACAAAGGACATCTCTATGTCAATTTGAGTAAATTCCGGTTGCCTGTCAGCCCTTAGGTCCTCATCCCTGAAGCATCTTGCAATCTGAAAATACCTGTCCATTCCTGATACCATAAGCAATTGCTTGAATATTTGTGGAGACTGAGGCAATGCATAAAATTTGCCTGGATTAACTCTGCTCGGAACAAGATAATCCCTTGCCCCCTCAGGTGTTGGTTTCGTAAGCATTGGCGTTTCCACTTCCGTAAATGACTCATTGTTAAGAAAATCCCTTGCAGATTTGGTAACCTTGTTCCTCATAATAAGATTCTTCTGCATTTTGGGTTTTCGGAGGTCAAGATAACGATACATTAATCTAAGGCGCTCTCCTGCATCGTCATCGTCATTTATGTGTATTGGTGGAATATCAGCCTCAGAAAGTATTCTTATTTCTTCTGCATATATCTCTATGTCACCCGTATCCATTTTCGTGTTTATTGATTGCCTTATATGAACAGTTCCTAAAACGGCAATTACGAATTCTCCTCTTATTTTGCCGGCTTTCTCAAAGGCTTCTTTAGAAACATCCTCATCGAAAATAATCTGCGATATTCCTGTTACATCTCTTATGTCAACAAATATTAATGAACCCAAATTTCTTCTTTTCTGTACCCAACCCATCAGGGTTACTCTTTCACCCTCGTTTTGCTTGCGCAATGAGCCACACATATGTGTTCTTTTCAAGCCTTTTAAAAGTTCAGCCATGTCCTTTTACATCCCCTCACTCAATTTATTCGCAATTTCTTCAGCAGTATTGCTTATGGCTATTTCGCTCTGCTCTCCCGTTTTCATATTCTTAAGAATAGCATCGCCCTTTTCCAATTCGTTGTCGCCTATTACCAATGTATATGAGGCATTCTTCTTATCCGAATATTTGAATTGAGCCTTCAGGCTTCTCTTCAGATGGTCGAAATCTGCTTTATAACCCAATGTCCTCAATACTGCTACAATCTCAACCGCCTTTTCCAAAGCATTCTGTCCCATTGCCGCAATAAATATGTCTAGCCCTGCCGGCTTTGGAATATCTATGTTATTGCTTTCCAGTGTCAGAATAAGTCTTTCAACACCCAGTCCAAAACCCACACCCGGTGTTGGAGGGCCTCCTATTTCCTCAACCAATCCATCATATCTTCCGCCGCCACACACAGTTCCCTGCGCGCCTATATCGCGGCTTATTATTTCAAAAGCCGTTTTCGAATAATAATCAAGCCCTCTTACTATGTTTGAGTCGATAATATACGGAGTTTTCATAATATCTAGGTTTCTTTTCAATCCCTCGAAATGTTCCATGCATTCATCGCACAGATAATCAAGAATTGAAGGGGCTCCCTCACTGATTTCTTGACATATCGGGCTTTTGCAGTCTATAATTCTCACAGGATTTCTTTCATAACGATCGTTGCATGTACTACATAATTCGCTCAATTTAGGCTTATAGTATTCTTTCAACACTTTAATATATTCTTTTCTGCATTTAGGACACCCTATGCTGTTTATTCTCAGTTCAAGATTACTGAGTCCCACCTCTTTGAAGAATGTCATTCCGAGATGAATTATTTCGGCATCCGTCGAAGGATCCTTTGCTCCGAAGACTTCTATCCCAAATTGATGAAAAGCCCTCAATCTTCCTGCCTGCGGCCTTTCATACCTATAGCAAGGAGTGTTGTAATACACTTTTGTAGGTTGAGCCAGTGCATAAATCTTATTTTCAACGAAAGACCTTACCACGGGTGAAGTTCCTTCAGGTTTTAGCGTAAGCTCTCTCTTTCCATTATCTTTAAACGTATACATTTCCTTTTGAACGATGTCGGTTCCTTCGCCTACTCCTCTTTTGAAGAGAACTGTATGCTCGAATCCCGGAGTTCTGATTTCCTCATACCCAAAACGATTGCATATATCAGCAAATTTTCTTTCAACATATTGCCATTTATAGGCATCAGCTGGGAGTACATCCTTAGTACCCCTCGGTGCTTGTGTCAACATATTAATTCCTCCCTACGGTCATTTTAACATTTAATAATTATATCATAAATGAAATACATTGACATACAAAATAAAAAGAGTAGGGCATTGCCACACTCTTAGGTTCTTTCATCGAATTTTGTTAGTATTATTTGAAGCGCTTCCTTCAAGTATTGCCTTTCACGATCACTCAGTCTTTCATATAAAACCTCAACGCTTTTTATCTGATTCTCGAAGTCTAAGTCCAAGTTCACATATATCCCTCCCCAAATGTTTTATATGGTCTCATTATATACTAAATAGTTAAAGATTTCAATATTTTCTGAATTTTGCGATTAATAAAAAATCCAACCGTAGTTGGATTTAATTTATATATGGTGCGGATGGCGGGATTTGAACCCGCATACTCAGTTGAGCACTGCCCCCTCAAGACAGCGTGTCTGCCGTTCCACCACATCCGCAATCAACAAAACTTATTATAAATCATATCTCTATCTTTTTCAAGCGATTATTTTCATTGATTCCCGGAATTCTCCCTCTCTTTGCAATAAGCTTTCCGTCCACTTCTTTCAAATCCATAGTCATATCAATAGGGGAGGCCGATGAAATGTAGCTTCCTACGCCAAAAGAATCTGCTCCTGCAATCGAAAGTTCTCTTATTTTTTCCGGTTTAAGTCCACCGGAAACGAAAATCTTTACCTTTTCAAACCCCTCTTGATCCAGTTTTGCTCTAAGTTCACGAATAAGTCCAGATGTAACTCCGCCTCTTTCGCTAGGGGTATCTACTCTTACACCATATAGTCTATCCCCGAGCAATTTTGCAATTCTAATGCTTTCCTCCACCTCGTCCTTGAATGTGTCCACCAAGACGATTCTTTTATGCTCAAGCGGCATTAGTTCATCATAATGTTTTGCTATTATTTCAGTATCTCCAGCAATAAGCATTGCAGCATGAGGAAGCGTTCCACTCGGTTCAATGTTCATTTCTTTCGCAGCCAGTATACAGCTTGCTCCGCTTGCTCCGCCTATTATGGCCGCTCTTTCCATGCATGGAGCCACTGCAGGATGCAAATGCCTTGCCCCAAAGCATAGAAAAGTCTTATCTCCACACGCCTCTTTAATCTCTCTTGAAGCCGTAGCCCATCCAGATGCACTTGCCAGCATTCCAAGTATTACCGTCTCGTAGGCTCCGAATTCAGAATACGGACCCTTTATAACCACTAAAGGTTCTTTAGTCTTGAAGAAATCTCCTTCTTCTATACCCCACAACTCGATATTTCTCCCTTTCAGAAGAGTCTTTACGTCTTCAATTCCGGCAAAGACGCCATCTTTTCTCGCAAATATCTCGGCAACCACATACTTATCTTCAATTCCCATGCTTTTAAGTATATCCATGGTTCTTATGAAGTATATGTCCGTTGTCGCTCCATTGAGTATTTCCTCATGACTTGCAGAAGATAATCTTTTTGGATCTCCTGATTCAAATTCTTCTACATCCTTTAACGTTTTCAATTCCTTCATTGAAATTATCCTTTCATGCTTATTTTTCAGACTCTTTCATTCAAGCTCTGTAAAGCCGATTCTAATTTTTCCTTTAATTCCAATACGGAACCATCGTTTTTGAAAACAAGGTTCGCGCATTCCAACTTTTCATCAAGCGGCATCTGCCTCTTGATGATTTGCTCAATTTCCTTCCGACTTGAATTATCCCTTTTCATGACTCTTTCAATCTGCGACTCAATGCTGCAAAACACTATCCAAACCTCATCAACCATTTTATCAAGTTTATTCTCAATGAGCAACGGGGCATCCAAAAATATTACACTTTTGCCGTCTTTTTTTAGACTTGATATGTCTATATTTATTCGATTCCTTATTTTTTCGTGAAAAATCTTATTTAGTTCTTTCAAAAGGGATTCATCTTCAAAGACAATCTTTCTCAATTTTCTTCTGTCTATTTTGCCATCGGGATCCACTATGTTCTCTCCAAAGCAATCAACTACTTCGCAGCCGGTTTTCGGTTCATCCATAATCTCTCTGCTTATTTTATCGGCATCTATAACAGGAAATCCCTTTTCTAATAATAATTCAGTCACAGTTGTTTTTCCTGATCCTATTCCTCCGGTAAGTCCTATTATGATACTCTTTTTCTCATTCTTATTTTGTTTCATACCAGCTTTCACCGACTTTCATATCAACAGTCAAAGGCACTTCCATTTCAACCGCACACTCCATGTTTCTTCTCATAAGTTCTTTTATCTCTTCTATTTCAGAAGCCTCAGTCTCTATTATGAGTTCATCGTGTATCTGAAGCACCAACTTTGATTTCAATTCTCTATCCTTTAATTCCCTATAAATCTTTATCATTGCAATCTTTATTATGTCTGCCGCGCTTCCCTGAATAGGAGTATTCATAGCAGTTCTTTCACCAAAAGCCCTAAGATTGCGGTTATTTGACTTAAGCTCAGGAATAAAACGCTTTCTATTGAACATCGTTCTTACATATCCAAGTTTTTTCGCTTCATCGATTTGGTTGTCCATAAAGTTTTTAACGTCTGGATACTTCTTGAAATACTGATCTATATAAGAGGCAGCCTCTTTTATGCTTATACCGATGTTGTCGGAAAGGCCGAAATCACTTATTCCATAAATTATACCGAAATTTACACCTTTGGCTCTTCCCCTTTGCTCTGATGTCACTTCTTCAACAGGAACATCGAAAACCTGTGAAGCTGTGAGTGTATGAATATCAATTCCATTGTTAAAAGCCTCTATAAGCCCTTTATCCTTCGAAAGATGCGCCAGAACTCTGAGTTCTATTTGTGAATAGTCAGCGTCAACAAGCTTCCTTTCGCCTTCTGCGATAAAAATCTGTCTTAGCTTTCTACCCATTTCAAGCCTTACAGGAATATTCTGTAGATTTGGCTCTGAAGTACTCAGCCTGCCCGTAACCGTAGCTGCCTGATTAAAACTGGGGTACAATCGTTTTGTTTCTTCATTGATCAACTTGCCAAGTCCGTCAACATATGTTGATTTAAGCTTCATGTATTGCCTGTATTCCATTATTTCCTCAACTATAGGATGTTTGTTTTTTATCTTCTCAAGAACCTTTTGATTTGTCGAATACCCTGTTTTTGTCTTTTTCCGAGCAGGCAAACCCAACTTTTCAAACAGAATATAGCCGGTTTGCTTTGTAGAATTAATATTGAATTCTTCGCCAGCATGCTCATAAATCGATTGTTCTATACTAAGTAGTTTTTCTGTAAATTCAACATCAAGTTCATTGAGCCTAACAGTATCTATATAGAATCCGTTTCTCTCCATTTCTGCCAATACTTCAATAAGCGGCATCTCGACTTCTTTAAACACATGAAGCAATCCATTTTCCTCAAGCTCCATAAGCATGCTTTCACGAAGATTTTCAATCGCCCTAAGAGCCCTTCCCCCATATTCCAAATTGTTCGTTTCCTTAGAAGTTGATAGCCCCAATCCATTTCCAGTCCTACTCATAACAATGTTTTCAAGAGAATAATCCGCGCCTGACGGATGAAGCATATGCTCGGCAATTTTAATATCAAATCCTATGTTTTTCATTTCAATACCATCTTTTTTTGCCAATAAACATGATTCCTTAATGTTATATCCTGATTTTTCAATGTTTTCATCGGAAAGCAATTTTCTCACAGCATTTGATGTTGAAAGTATTCCATCTATCAAATAAGCTTTTTCGCCGCAAAACATTACATATGATGCATTAGCCTTATCTTCAACTTCATTGTTTTTAAACGCCATGCATCCTATATTCCCAATTTTTGCCGCTGTCTTGTGCAATGCAGATATTTCTTCCTCCGTTTTAACTTTTTCAGTTTCAATATCTTCAACTTCATCGGGATTTTTGCTCGATTTTGCAGTTTTGAGCAAAAGGCTTTTAAATTCATACTTTACAAAGTATTCTCTAAGTCTTTCGCAATCCGGTTCTAGAAGCGCAAGCTCTTCTATACTAAAATCGATAGGAACATTCAATGCTATTGTAGCCAATCGTTTGCTCAAAAAAGCCTCTTCGGATTCAGCTTCCAATTTATCCCTCAAGTTCTGTTTCTCTAATTCATCTATTCTTTCATAAAGTTCTTCCACTGTATTGAATCTTTGGAGCAGGCTTTCCGCAGTCTTCTTGCCGATGCCTTTTACCCCCGGAATATTGTCTGATTTATCTCCAACAAGACCCTTATAGTCTGCGATTTGTTTGGGAGCAACTCCAAATTCATCAAATACAGCCTCGCTATCATACATCTTAGTATTACTAATTCCTTTTTTAGTAAGCATAACGCTTATGTTTTCATCAACCAACTGCAATGCGTCCTTGTCTCCTGTAACAATCACGACCTTCAATCCCTGGCTTCCACATTCTTTCGCAAGGGTTCCTATTAGATCATCGCCTTCATAACCTTCAAACTCCATTCTATGTATGCGATAAGCATCAAGAATTTCTTTAATTGCCGGAATCTGTTCTCTCAATTCAACCGGCATCTTCTTTCTGTTTGCCTTATAACCCTCATAAGCTTCTTTACGAAATGTTGCAGCCTTCATATCGAAAGCCACGCTTATGTATTCCGGAGACTCTTCCTCAATTACTCTGTTAAGCATATTCAAAAATCCGTAAATTGCATTGGTATGAAGCCCCTCCGCTGTCATCAGCTCAGGCAAAGCGTAGAATGCTCTGTATATCAAACTGTGTCCATCTATTATTACTATTTTATTCATGGTCTCATCCTTTCTTGATACATCCATTCTACCAATAAAAGCGTTTCAGTAAAAGAAAAAGCTTTCCAGCATCAACAGCAGGAAAGCTTTAAACTTGTTTTTATCGTTAGATTTTTCTTTTTCGTTTCTTTTTAACAATAAATGCCACTATAATCGCCAACAATCCAAGGATAAATATGAACGGAATGATTGATATAATCCAAACAAATAGATTTTGCGACAATATTATAACTTGGTTCACCGATTTTACAAATTCGCGTTTCGCCTTTTCCCAGAAATCATTTTCGAATCCTTCTATTTCTGTCGAGTTAGGCGCAATTTCGGTCAAAGAAACATTTATTGTAGAATAGCTTACAAGATTGTCCCAGTTCTTAATCATTCCAGTCATGCGGTCAATTTCAGTACGAACTCTGTTTAGTTCCCGCTCAACCTGAAGAAGCTCTTCCACATTCTCGGCTTTTTCCATTATGTCTCTCAATCGTGCTTCCTGTACTTCGAGATTTGCTATTTGACTTGAAATATCGTTGTATTGGAAGGTTATATCGCTTCCACTAATGCTCGAATCATTTACTTCTCCAAGTTCTTTTATCTGGTTGTAAACTGTCAGGAAGGATTTTTCGGGAATCCTGATATTTAAACTTCCTCTAAGCAAAGTTGTTTCATTTCCCGGTCCGCCGTAATATTGTTTTCCTGTATTTGAGTCTTGTATGAAACCGCCGGATGTTTCTGTCAATGCTATTATCTCGTCATATATCTGTTCAAAACTGTCAACCTCGAGATTCACATATCCGTTTCTGATGATCTTTCGGCCATCAATGTTGAGCATATCGCCGGGAGACCCGGTTCCATCTTCTTCTCTCATAGTGACGGACATTTCCTTATCCTGGCTCATTCCAGAATCCGAATTCATGGCTCGCGGCGCTTCCGCAGATTCCACTGCAACAGCCATATCATTTTGAGCCGATTTCATTTGAAATCCCGAAGGCTTCCATACATTGTATGAAACAAACCCCACCAAGAAAATTGCCGCGAAAGCCGTCCATCGTTTCCAATTATAATTCTTTTTACCCTTGCCGGTTGATTTACCCTTTACTCTATTCAAGTCATGTAGTCCCAAAAGTTTCTGATGCATTTCTTCTTCATAACCATCAGGAAGTTCCAACTCTTCTGCATTGGATAGCCTTTCTCTGACATTTTTCAACTCTTCATATAAGACTTTGCACTCCGGACATGATTTAATATGTTCTTCCGCAGCGCCTATTTCTTCAACGCTTAATTCTCCGTCTATATATGCATTAATTTTGGTCTTGTCGAATTCACAGTTCATTTTTATCCCTCCTTTCCAATAATTAGACAGTTTTTATATCATTTTGTTCCGCATTGTCATTAATAATTTTTTTAAGCATAATCCTTGCTCGGCTGATTCTCGATTTAACCGTACCCTCAGGCAGTTCCATTATTTCACCCATTTCCGAGTAACTAAAACCCCTGATATCTCTTAGTATTATCGCCATTCTATATTTTTCAGGCATGCCGCAAATACATCTCTGCAATGCTTCCATATTTTCATTCTTTAATAGTATTTCTGCCGGACCGTCTGATGGATCTTCAATTTCTCTGGTGTAACTGCCTTCTTCCGTATTCAGTGAATTGTCTATGTAAAGCACATTGTTGCGGCTTCTTTTTCTTCTATAATCCAAACATGTATTTGTTACAATCCTATAAAACCATGTCTTGAAGCTTGATTTCATCTTGAATCCGTCTATCGATTTATAAATTTTAATAATAGATTCCTGAGAAGCATCTTTCGCATCTTCTGTATTTCCAAGCATCCTATACGCTATGTTGTATGCGCCCTTCTGGTATTCCTTAATCAGTTTTTCAAAGCTTTCCATATCGCCCTTTTGAGACTTTTCAACCAGTATTTTTTCTGTAAAATCCATTTTTTTCACTCCTTTCCCAGGATTTATAGATATTAGACTCTCTTTACTTTAAATAAGTTCCATAATTCTTTCGTATTTCCTGCAAAAAAAAACCGGGATTTCCCGGTTTTAAAAATGTTCTGCAACTGGTATTCTTTTATCATATTTATATGGCTGAATAAATGATTCTAATATGTTCTTGTTTTCATCGATTATTACAGTCGCATGATGCATGAAGTCGTCTCTCATGAAATATCTCAAATCAATGCCTTCAAGAATTATCCCGCCTTCAAAGCTTTTTTGGGCCACATGATAATTTGGAGAAAGACTTGTGAAATACTGCCCCGCATTCGATCCCTTGAAAAGCTTGACCAAATCCTTGTCTTGACATCTAAGCTTTTTCCTTATTTCTATACTCTTGTTCAATATGTTTATCTGGCCTGCTATGTTGTGGCTGTTTGTGCTAAGCACGAAGTTCCATTTGTGAAAAGCCATTAAAGCCGGCAAAACATCTATACTGATTATTTTATATCCATGAGCAAAGTTTTTAATTATAGCCTTCTCAGCTCTTTTTCTCATCAGCAATCTTGCAAAAAGGTAGACAATAAATATCGAAACCGAAGTTCCGTAAACCATTAAACTCTTCTGTGCTTTGAATATCAATACCAACGCTAGAAGCGTCACTACCGGATCATACAACATTAACAGATTCAACTTGAACTTCCTCTTTACGAACGGAATCAGCCTTGCGCCATACGAGTTCAATATATCAAACATTGTATGCGAAAGCGCCCCTATCATGGTCCAAAGAAAGATGTCCATTACCGCACTGCCTGGGAACATCATATGCAAAGCTCCTGTAATTATGCCGGATAAGCCTAGCAATGCAGGCATTGTGTGTGAAAATCCCCTATGGTGCTTAAGATAAACCTTATCATCCCAAATGAACTTCATTACCACATCTATATCAGGAGCCATTGCCCCTATGGAACATCCCAAAGTTATAGGATTCATAACACCAACCGGTGTTCCACTAAAAGTCGATATTGCCAAACCAATAACACCGTGAGTTAAAGGATCCAAATAAAACACTCCCTATTGAAACTATATTTAAAACATTAATTGAAACCATTATACACCTGGGGGGGAATAATTACAACAAATTCCGACATTGTCTTTTATGATTAAGTATAATCAAAACCTATAATTAGCAGTTTTTTTACATTTGTTGTTGAAATCATAATAGGTTTATGATATTATAAATTTTGTCACCGAGCCGAAGTGGTGGAACTGGCAGACGCGCTGGACTCAAAATCCTGTGAGGGTAACTTCGTGCGGGTTCGACTCCCGCCTTCGGCACCACTAGAAAGACTCAAGTTGAGAAATCGACTTGAGTCTTTTTTATGTGTGCCCATGCCGGGCACACATAAAAAACCCGCCTAAAGTTAAGGCGGATCAAAGGTGTTTCTTATGAGTTCAAGGGCTTATATTTCTTTTCAAGCGAAAGCACCTTTCTCGAATAGCTGGTGCTGTAGGTTCCATTTTTTTCATAGTACGCTTTCAGATTATAGGGTCCGCGATTGTATTCTGATAAGATTCTATTGTAATTATCACCATAAGCGTTATGAAGCATGTTTATATAGACTGCTGATAGCCCTATGTTGTAATCCTCCTCGAAAATGCGTTCAGGATCATATTCCACACCTATCGTATCCCCATATTCTTCAGCCAGCCATTTTTCCGTTCCAGGTATAATTTGCATATACCCTCTGTCTTCATGTGTGCCTACCTCATACTTGTTAAAATCGCTTTCCAGTTCCATAAGCGCAAGCAAGAGTGAGATTCTTATTTCAAGCTCATCTGAATATTTAACAAGCGACAATGCCGCTTCTTCAGGCAGTGAGGTCACTTCCATTATTCTTGTAGCATTTTCCATCAACAATAAATTCTCATATGTTTCGAAGTTTTGCGCAGTTTCAACTTTATTGAGCAATTCATTATCATACGCCTCATTGAATTCCCCGGATAATACCGTAAACGGAACATCTTTATCATTTACTTCGTATTCATTCTCAGTTTCGGCATATGCAACCAATGCAAATCCAATTACCAGAATTGGTATAAGCAACAAATAGAACTTATTCATTGCTTTCTTATTTAAAACTTTCATGATTAATCCCCTTTTCAAAAAAATAGAAGGCATATGCAAATGCATACGCCTTTTTTGTCACAACTATTGAATTATAACAAAACAAGAGAAAAAATCAAGACATTTCTTTAAAAAAGATATCATAAGCCCTGTAAGCCATATATAAATCCACCTTGCTTATCAACTCAAAGGGAGCATGCATGCTGATTACCGGCAGTCCGATGTCAACCACTTCGGCCCCTTTATTTGCAAGAATATAAGCGATGGTTCCACCTCCGCCTTGGTCTACTTTCCCAACTTCGGCAGTTTGCCAAACAATATTTTCTTTGTCAAAGAGCATTCTTATTTTCGACATATATTCTGCATTTGAATCGTTTGCGTTTGATTTTCCTCTGGATCCGCCGTATTTTGAAACAGAAACCCCTCTACCAATGTATGCCGAATTAATTTTATCGGAAACATCGGAGTAATCAGGGTCAAAACCATTCACGACATCTGCAGAAAGAACATAGCTCTTTGACAGCAATCTTCTAAGCATCAGTTCATTGTATTGGCCTTTAGTCCTATATATTATTTCAGCCATGAAGTTTTCAAAGAAACTTGAGAGCATTCCTGTGTTTCCAACACTTCCTATTTCCTCTTTATCACTGAAAATAGCTACCGCACTTCTTTCATAAGTTTCGGATGAAAAAATGGCTTTCATTGCGGCAAAGGAGCATGAGCGGTCGTCTTGCCCATATCCAAGCACCATTGAGCGGTCAAATCCGGAATCTCTTGCTTTGCCCGCAGGCACAACTTCCAATTCCGCTACTTTAAAGTCCTCTTCAGATATGCCGTACATTTCCTCAATCATTTTAAGGATATATGCCTTGACCGGTTTCTTTTCTTCCTCGTCCTCGCAAGGCATGTTCCCAATGATAACATTCAAACTCTCTCCGGTTACCGCTTCGCTCATTTTTTTTGCATTCTGATCCTTTGCAAGATGCGGCAGCAAATCGCTTATCGTAAATACGGGATCTTCAGGCTTTTCTCCTATGCTTATTGAAATTTTGTTGCCATCGGAGTTATATGCAACCCCGTGAAGGGCCAGTGGCAGTGATGTCCATTGATACTTTTTTATGCCTCCGTAGTAATGAGTCTTTAGCAAAGCCATGTCCCCATCTTCGTAGATAGGATTTTGCTTCAGGTCAAGCCTTGGTGAATCTATATGACCGCCTATAATGTTTACGCCATCGGTTAAATCACATTTACCCAGGTTAATCATTACCATGGATTTACCGCGGTGTTTAGCATAATATTTTCCATTAGGATTGAAGTCTTTCTCGTCCACATCGTACAAATCTATGAAGCCTTCTCTTTTTGCTTCCGATTCAATATAGTCAGCCGTTTCCCTCTCCGTCTTGCCTATTGAAATAAATCTTTTGTATTCATCTATCAGCTTTTCCATTTCATTTTTATCTTCAATTTCTAAACTGCTCCACGCACTTTTGCTCTTTCTATGATCGATTTTTTTCATCTGCATTGCCCCCTGTCTTTTTTAGTTTTGGCCATTCTTATCTTCCTTTTCATCAACTATTTTTATGGAATCAAGCTGTTTCCTAAATTGTTTTCTGAAAGATTTCAAGTATTCTTCCCTAAGCACCCTCTGTTCCTCTTTTTCTTCCTTTGTTAAGCCCTCATCTTTTTGTTTTCTTGCGAGCTGGTTTATTCGATCCAGTCTTTTCTTTTCTATCATTTTTACCTCCAAATGTCTTTTCTGTTTTTAATGGCCTAATCAATGTCTTTTCTTCATAGCCTACAAGATCCAGTCTATTTGCCTTTTTTAAAGCCTCATACACCAGTGACTTGTATTTTGGATTCCAATACTGCAAGAGTGCTCTTTGCAGTTCCTTTTCCCGTCCCTTTGGCACATATACAGGTTTCATTGTTCTAGGGTCTAATCCCGTATAATACATGACCGTTGACAATGTTCCCGGCGTGGGATAAAAATCCTGAACCTGTTCCGGGTGTCTACCAATATCACGCAAATATTCCGCTAGCATAACTGCATCCTCAAGTCTGCTTCCCGGGTGGCTTGATATGAAATACGGAACCAGATATTGTTCCGTATCTATTAAACTGTTGTATTTAAAATATGCATCTCTAAATTGTTTATAATTATCAAAAGAAGGTTTATTCAAGCATTTCAAGACATTTCTCGAAACATGTTCCGGTGCAACCTTCAATTGTCCGCTTATATGATTCTTGCACAACTCTTCAAAAAACACATTCTTCGGATCCAACATTAGATAGTCATATCTGACTCCTGATTTAATGAAAACTTTTTTTACACCCTTCAATTCTCGGAGTTCCCTCAAAAGCTCCACATAATCGCTATGGTCAGGAGAAAGGTTGGGACACGGCGAAGGGGCAAGGCAACTTCTGTCATCGCAATAGCCATGTTCTTTCGCTTTTTTACAAGCCTCTTTTCTAAAATTGGCGGTCGGTCCTCCTACATCTTGAATATATCCCTTAAAGTCTTTCTGCCCGATCATCCACTTTGCTTCTTTAATAACCGATGCAGCGCTTCTTGGTTGTATATGCTTCCCTTGATGTCTGCTTATTGCGCAAAACGAACAGTCTCCAAAACAGCCTCTTTGCGCTGTTATGCTAAAACGCATTTCGTTTAATGCCGGAATCCCTCCGGCACTGTCATAATCCGGGTGTGATTCCCGTACATACGGCAGGTCGTATATGTCATCTAGATATACTTGTTCCAATGGGTATTGTGGGGGATTCTGAACCAAATACCGGTCCCCATGCTTCTGCATAATCGTCATATCGTTAAAAGGATTATCGCCTTTTGCTTGCATTGAAAAAGCTCGCGAAAGAGCGGTTTTATCTGACACCTCTTCATCATATGAAGGTATTTCGATTGCCTTTATTTCATCGAAATCTATATTTTGTATATACACCGTTCCTCTAATATGTTTAATATCTTTTATTGACACACCCGCTGACAAGTATTCCGCAATTTCAGTAAGCGGTTTTTCTCCCATTCCATAAACAAGCAAATCAGCTTTTGAATCAAGCAGAATTGATCGTCTTATTTTGTCGTCCCAATAGTCGTAATGAGCCATTCGTCTCAAACTTGCTTCTATTCCTCCTATAACAACAGGAACATCCTTGTAATGTGATTTTATAAGGTTTGTATACACTATTACCGCGCGATCGGGTCGTTTTCCGAATTCTCCACCTGGTGTGTACGCATCGCTTCTTCTTTTTCTTTTGTTAACAGTATAATGGTTAACCATTGAATCCATATTTCCTGAAGTCACCAAGAAAGCGTATTTGGGTCTTCCTAATAGGCTTATGCTCTCCGCATTTTTCCAATCCGGCTGAGCTATTATTCCTACTCTGTATCCCAATCTTTCAAGACTTCTTGAAAGTATAGCTGTGCCAAAGCTCGGATGATCAACATATGCATCGCCAGTGACCATAATGAAATCGCATTGATTCCACCCTCTTTTATTCATATCATCCTTGTTTATAGGAAGAAAATAATCTCGTTTATTCATTAGAACCTCCGTTAAAATCAATTGTTATAAAGTTGTTACATTTTCCTCGTTTTCCTGCTATAATTACATCATATAATATTTTTAGGAGAAGATTATGCAAAACATTAAGAACTTTATACACAAAATTAATTCTATTTTTAATCCCTTATCTCATTTTCTATCCAAATTTATGGTCTTTTTATCATATACTATCAAAATATCATGGAAAGTATCACTTCTTATTCTTTCTTCTCTTCGCGACACATTTTGCTATTTAAATGAAATCAATATGATTATTGACCAAATGCTTGTATCCTTATTAACTTCCACATGTTTTGTTTTTTACAAATTCATTGAATTCATATGCAATATTGCCTCCAAATCAGCTATTTGGCTTATTTGTCTTATATTAAAATGGAAAAAAGAAAAATTCACTTTCGTTATCATATCACCTGAAACCTCAAAACAAAAGAATCTTTGCTTTAGCAAACTTTTAGTTTATTCCGGAGCCATTGCAATTTCCTTTACAACTCTATTCTTAGTAATTTCTTCATTAGTTCTTTTCAATATCAATGAAAATCTCACTAATGAAGTGTTTGCCAGCCGTGAAAAAACCGGTAATATTATTGCTTTAAACGAGTCATATGAAGAACAGATAGACAAACTTACAAACAATGCGGTAATTGTTTCAGAAAAGCTCAATGAACTTAATGATCTTGAATACAAAATAAGGGATATGGTCGGCCTAAACATATCAGAAACGGCTTCAGTTGCTGATGGATTGTCAGCGCCACTATCACGCTCAGCTGACAGAACAGTAAACATCCCCGACAACAGCAGCATTTATGTCCCTGAAGACAGCAATGAAGTTATAACTCTAATAGAAAACGAAAAAGAAATCATAGACAAATTCTCAAAGGATTTGGAAGAACGTCTCGACTTTCTCGATGCAAGACCCGATCAATTTCCTGCAACCGGCCGCATAACATCACCATTCGGTTTTAGGATTCATCCAACTACCGGTAAAAAGGATTATCACAAGGGCATCGATATAGCCAATGAGCAAGGTACCCCAATATTTGCCGCAGGCAGCGGAGTGGTAACCTATGTGGGCTACAACGGCGGTTACGGAAGGATGATAATAATTTCTCACGGCTACGGCTATAAAAGCGTTTATGCCCATTTGAAATCTGCATCCGTAAACTTAGGCGATGCAGTTGAAAAGGGAAACAAAATTGCTCTTATGGGAAGTACAGGCTTAAGTACCGGTTCTCATCTTCACTTCGAAATACACTACAACGGAAAGCAAATAAATCCACTTAACATCCTTGAAGACTAATTTTAAAGCCGCCATGCAGGCGGCTTTATTTTTTTTTTTTTAAGTTCTTTATATTCCCATTATTTCTTTGAAGCTGCATACCTTGTTCCTGCTGACAGGAATTTTTTCATCGCTTCCTGTTAAAACAACTTGCAATGTACCGTTAAACCAATTATATACCTCTTTAACATGGTCCAAATTCAAAAGGTAGCTTCTATGTGTCCTAAAGAGGTTGTAATCTCTAAACTTATTCTCGAGCTCGGAAAGCGTCATGCTTGTGATATATTCACCTTTTCCCGTGTTTATAATCGTATTCTTTCCATCCGTAGTAACATAATAAATTTCTTCAGGCTCCAAAGGAATGTATTTTCCATCGGCATACACGCTAATTCTTTCTATTTTCCTATTGTAGTTCTCTAAGAACATTTTCAAACGCTGGTCCGTTCCCGATTGTTCTTTGTTTTCAATATTTTCTCTTATCTTATTTAAGGCTTTTGAAAGCCTTTTGCTGTCAATAGGTTTTAGTATATAGTCTATTGCATTTACCTCAAACGCTTTTATTGCATAATCGTTATATGCAGTCACAAAAACTATCGCCGGACAATCCTTATCATTATTGAGCATTTCAGCAAGCTCTATACCATCTCCACTCCCTAGATTTATATCTAAAAATACGGCATCAGGTTTCGTATCACATATTACCTTTGCTGCAGTCTCATAATCATATGCTTCCGCAACGATTTTTACTCCACCAATTTCATTTAAAACATATTTGATTTCATTTATTGCGGGCATTTCGTCATCTACAACAACGCATCTTATCATGCAATTCTCCCCCTACTCAATTCTTTTTCTATCGGTATCTTAATGCTTATCATGGTTCCTTTTTCCCTATTGGATACAATATCAAGCCCGTAGTTTGAGCCGTACTTGCACTTCAAACGCTTATCAACATTAACCAGTCCTATTGACTGTCCATTCTCACCTTTTTTTATATACTCAATTATTTTTTTGTCTATTCCTATTCCATTATCCTCTACAACCAAATTATAGTAGTCTTTTATGGCTTCAATCGATATTCTTATCTTAATTCCATCATTCATTCCTTTCATCCCATGTTTTATGGAATTCTCTACTATGGGCTGAAGTATAAGTGGCGGCACCTTGAAATCCAATTTATCGTCAATATCAAAAAGCACATCTATTTTATTTCCAAAACGCGCCCTTTCAATTGCCAGGTATGATTTTATATGCGCAATTTCTTTAGCAAGTGGTATTTCGTCTTGAGAAATTTGCATGTTTTGCCTTATATAATCGCACAAATTGAATATAAGATTCCTTGCGCTATCCGGATTAGTCCTTATAAAAGAAGCAATTGTATTTAAAGCATTAAACAGAAAGTGCGGATTTATCTGAGCCTGCAAAGCCTTTAGTTCCGCTTTAGCCACAAGCTTCCTTTGATACTCAACCATTCCCAACTCTATTTGCATCGAAAACAATTTTGCAAGCCCAAGAACAAGCTGCACATCGTGATCGGTAATGCCCCGTTTACCATTTCTAAAAACCTTCAATGTTCCGACAACTTTATCTCTTTCTTTCAACGGTACGATAACGCCTGAGCTCAGATCGGTTTTTGCTTTATTCTCAATTTCCTTAACTTCTTTAGTTACTTTATATTCGCCGGTTTCTATTACATTCCTTGTTATGCTTGATATATCCATTTCCCCTGGAACAATATTTTCGCTTCCGGTACCCACATATGCCAGTATTTTATTCTCATCCGTTATCGAAACTGCAGCTAAACTTGTCATCTCATATATTATTCTGGCTGCTTCCTTTGAGGTCTCCTTATTGAATCCCATCCTCAAATAGGGCAGTGTTTTAGTTGCAATATTTAGTGTCAGCTGTGCTTGTTCCGCTTTTATTCTTTCTTTTTCACTAAATATGCTCTGAGTTATGGCAATAAATATAGAAATTCCTATTGAGTTTACAAATACCATTGGCAGCCAAATTATCTTTACCAATTCGATTGCATCGGTAAACGGCCTTGCAATTATCAAAATGATTGCCATCTGCATTAGTTCTGCCAAGGCACCCATTACAAGAGCTCCAAGCCAGTCCATTCTTATATTCTTGAACATTCGACTGCAATATCCAGCCAGCAAACCCTCCGCAATTGTAGAAACGGCACAAGCTACTGCTGTAAATCCTCCTATATCAATAATCCATCTATGAGATCCGGCAATAAGAGCACTTAAAAAACCAACTAAAGGCCCTCCAAGCCACCCGGCAACAAACACTCCTATAATCCTTGAATTCGCAATTGCTCCATTCACCGGAACACCGGCATATGTACCGATAATTCCAAACAATCCAAATAGAACCGACATTATTATCTTGTCGACAAAGGTTATATTCTTTTTAGTCACTAGACGCTTGAATATGGCTATTTTAGACAACAAAAACGCAAGTGTGATTATTATTCCCACTTTACCGGTCATGCTTTTTAAAAGAATAAGAATCGTTTCACTCATAGCATACATACCTCGCTGCATATAATGAATACATTTAATATAAATATAGCTCCTGAATAATCAGAAGCTATATTTTATACCCAAGATGCCGTCTTCTTTAAATTCATACCCAGTTACAACCAGGTGGGTGCTCTGCTCTCTGCTTTTGACGTCCATAAACAGGCATGCCATCTACAGCGAAACTCAAGCTCCCGTATTAAATCCAGTGGTTGAATTTATCAGAAATAACTAACATCTCAGGCATTTCCTTTTCTATAGTTATTATATCTCATACTTTCAATTATTCAAATTTTTTTGTTTTATAATTTTTTGCATATCTTCGGGCAAATCCGACTTTATACTTACAATTTCATTGGTTATGGGATGCTTGAAAATATATGATCCTGCGTGCAGAGCCTGCCTTCCGATTGACTCATCAAATACTCCGTACAAATCATCTCCCAGTACAGGATGTCCTATGTATGCCATATGAACCCTAATCTGATGTGTCCTGCCCGTTATTAGCCTTATGTTCAAGAGACTCGCATTTTCCGATTCCGCTACGACTTCATATACTGTAGTTGAAGGCTTGCCCTGATCCATAACCTCTCTTCTTATATTCTTTATATCAGGCTTTCCTATCGGATACTCCAAGCATTTCGATTTTTCATCCAAAATCCCTAAAACAATAGCCTGATAATTTTTTTTAACTTCTCCTTTGCTCATTTGAACAGCAATTTGGTCATGTATGTATGAATTCTTTGCTATCAAAATCACTCCAGAGGTATCCCTATCCAATCGGTTTACATGCCTTACAATATAATCTTCACCTTTCTCTTTCATATATGCGGATATCCCATTTGACAATGTATCTGTTTGCTCCTCTTTTATTGGATGAACCAATAATCCGGCAGGCTTTTCAACTGCCATAAGCCATTTATCTTCGTATATAACTTTAATTTTTATATCTTCGTTTGGAATATCCTCACATGCTTCAATAGGAAAGAATATATCAATAACGTCTCCCAACTCAACTCTGTTATATACTGATTTATTTTCTCCATTAATCTCGATTGTTTTGCTTTTTTTCAGCTTTCTTACAAATCTGCCAGACATTCCGAATTCCTTATACAATATCTCAATTATTTTTTCATTTTTATATTTATCATTAACCTTTACTTTTAAATCGGCGTCTCTTTTCATTCATATTACCGCCTTTCAAAATCATCTCTTTTGTTATATAGTAATGTTAGTTAAAAATCAAATGGTAGAGGGGCTCATCCTATGAAGAAAAAAATCATAAGCATCATAGCCAACACAAATGAACAGTCCTTAGATGCCAAAAAAAATCTTGTTCAAGCACTTCTCCGCCACAATTTTAAAGTAAAAACAGATTTCGATCCTGAAGCCGTGCTTTTGATTACAATAGGCGGAGATGGTTCTTTTCTGAGAACTATGCATAAATATGATTTCCCACAGATGCCGGTTATAGGCATAAATACTGGTCATTTGGGGTTTTTTCAAGAATTGCTTCCTAAAAACATCGAAGAATTCGTAGGCAAATATGAAAAAAACGAATTTATTGTCAACGAAATAAAACATATCGAAGCAGAAATCTGTACAAATTCCGATTGTATGCATGTCATAGGGATTAATGAAATAGTCATAAAGGGCGACAAATCGGCGACAATCCACTTACGCATAACTTTAGACAATGATGTACTAGAAAACTTCAGCGGAGACGGTATCTTAGTTTCCACAACCGCCGGAAGTACAGCCTACAACTACTCACTTGGCGGAAGCATCGTTCACCCAAATATAAACATACTTCAAATAACCCCTATTTCTCCCATTAATACAACCGCATACCGTTCCTTCACATCCAGCGTTATTCTGCCCGAATCTACAATAATCGGTCTTGAACCCGAATATACATATGAAAATTCAATTTTAATAGTTACCGACGGTATGGAATATAATTATAAGGGAATTGAAAGCATAATTATCCGTTATTCAGAAATCGGCACCAAGCTGCTCCGCATGAACAACTATAATTTTTGGTATAAAGCAAAGGATAAATTCCTATAAAAAACTCATCTATATAGATGAGTTTTTTATGTCTCATATTCGAGAGCAAGATAAGTCCCAGTAGCTTTTTCCTTTACGAGAATGAATTGTTCAAAGGTCTTTTCACAAAATCTTATTATGGTTTTTTCTTCAACGTTCTCCTTGTTAAAATCAATTACATTCACATTCGTTTCACGCCAGCCCATTTGCAATAATTTAGAAAGAGATTTTGCAGTCATCATATCAACCGGCAGGGAACCGAATACATTTCCCTTTACATCCTCATGTTCTTTCCAAAAATTATTATGGGTTATTAATGCATCCGCTTCCTTGAGTTGCATTGTTCTTTCCAAAGAAAATTTCTCAAGATAATCTCCTTTGAAATAGTCTTTCCTCAATACAGGCTTGTAGATAAACGGAAGCTTGTTTATCCTCTTATAAGAAATTGTGGCTTCCGGTATTTCTGAAGTCCCGTCTTCAATCTCATCGCAAATAAACCTGATTCGATTTAGCACTTTTCTTATTTGCTCCAAATCCTTTATATAGCCAGCCCTCTCGAGCTCTAAAATTTCTTTTTTCAATTCATATATGGCAGGTTGCATGGCCACCTCCTGTGTCAATTTCAAAACTCTCTCAACATAATATCATATTAATCCATAAATTGACACCTGGTTAACCTCAATAATTTACTTTGTCAATTCTTCAATAACCTTCATGAAAACATCCAAATCTTCCCTGCTAACATCCTTGTTTGTTACAAATCTATATTCTCCTTTTTCCTCGCCATTTATTATGATTCCATTCTTTTTCATTTCCTTTACAAGCTTTTCCTCTTTTATCAAAGCATTTGGTATTTTGCAGTAAACCATATTAATATCATTTCTATCATGCTTCACTTCAATGCCCAAAATAGCATCTAGTTTTGATGCCAGAACCTTCGCATTATCATGGTCCTCCTGCAATCGATCAACCATTTCAATCAATGCCAATATTCCTGGAGCCGCAATCACACCTACCTGACGCATACCTCCACCCATCAGTTTTCTATATTTTCTCGCCCTTTTAACAAATTCCTTGTCGCCGGCCAGCATGGAACCTATTGGAGCCCCCAGGCCTTTCGATAGGCAAAACATCACGCTGTCTGCATATTTTGTAATATCCTTTACATTTACTCCAAGAGAAACGGCTGCATTCATAACGCGTGCCCCATCCATATGTATTGGAATTTTATTTTGTTTCGCCAATTTACGTATGCCTTCATACTTTTCGGGGGAAATAGCCATACCGTTAGAATGAGCGTTCTCTATGCATATCAATCCCGTATCCGGATAATGAATATTTTCTTTTCTTATTGCTTCTTTCACATCCTCGGTCGACATGTAACCCTTTTCATCATCAACTAGCCTAAGCTGAACCCCTGCTATAACAGCTGCTGCCCCAACCTCATGCTGAAATATATGACTCCCTTTGCCTAAGATTACTTCATCGCCTCTTTTTGTATGAGTCAGTACCGCCAATTGATTTCCGAATGTTCCACTTGGTACAAAAATAGAATCTTCTTTCCCGATAATTTTCGCAGCTAGACGCTCTAATTCATTTACCGTAGGATCATCTCCATAAACATCGTCCCCAACAATTGCTTTTTCCATTGCCATTCTCATTCTTTCTGTCGGTTTCGTAACAGTATCACTTCTTAAATCTATCATTTACGCCTCCTCTAAATATTTATTCATAACTAAATCTTAAACGAAATAACCGATTAATTCAAGCTGTATAATTACGGACATTATAGTTGCTATTTATATTTATTGTACGTTATGTTACATACTATTGCTTGATATCAAAATTATTAAATATTTTTTTATTTGCACCTCTCACGTTGATTTTACTGCTTATCAAAGGTTTGACGCAAAATATTAATCTTTACATTAATATTTATTATGCTATAATTATTCAATATTAAATATTTTATAAAGAGGTGATCCTATGGTTTCAAAAATTTACAATGAGCTTCTCTATTTTATCGACCCAGGAACATATGATGATCAAGGTTTGCTTAAGCTTATCAATGATCATTCAGAAATCAAATTCGTATCCCTTGTAGCTGTAGACTTGGGAAACAACCACACAGATGAAAAAGTACCAATTGAACTTTTCAAAGAGGATGTATCCGGTTTCCTTGTAAAAGGAGTGCAAACTGACGGTTCAAGCGTTGTTCTTCCGGAAATCGCCGAATTGAGCAATGCAAAGGTAGATTTGATTCCCGACAAAGATGTCAGATGGTTTATCGATTACAATTACGACCTTTTGGACCCGCTAAATTCTTTGCCAGTTGGAACGCTTATCATTCCCGCATTCATTTGCCATGAAGACAAATTGGTCTGCTCACGTTCCGTTTTGAAACGATCCGCAGTGCGAATAAAGGAAAGCCTTTTAGAACTCATTTCAAACAGTAAAACCCTTTTGGCTGAATTCGAAATTGCAAGTGCCGATTTAATTGATGAAATAGTTCTCACCACAGCTACTGAATTGGAATTTTGGGTAAAGACTCCAGGTAAACAAGCCGATATAGAAAAACTTTCCACATCGCAGATTTTAAAAGAGCAATACTGGAAACGCACCATAGGCCCGGTAAAAACAGCTCTTGAAGAATCTTTGCTAAAACTCAACAAGTATGGTTTCGAAGTTGAAATGGGTCACAAGGAAGTCGGTGGAGTCCCTTCCGCGATGGACAGTGATGGAAATTTCACTTACATCATGGAACAGCTGGAAATAGACTGGAAATACAGCTCAGAAATGCAAACGGGCGACAATGAACTATTCGCGCAGGATATAATAAAAGATACTTTTGTTGAAAAGAACCTTGATGTAACCTTCCTTGCCAAACCTATTGAAGGGGTTGCGGGAAACGGCAAACACATACACATAGGAATTGCGCTAAAACTGAAAACCGGAAAAATGATAAATCTTTTCTCTCCCATTGACCAAAATTCTTCATATATGAGTTCAATAGGATTCGAATCAATCATGGGACTCCTTAAAAATTATGAGATTATCAATCCGTTCATAAGCAACACAAATGATGCTCTAAGACGTCTCAAGCCCGGTTTTGAGGCACCTGTTTGCATAGTAACCTCATTGGGTCACTCGGTAGAATCTCCTTCCCGTAATAGAACCGTACTTACAGGTTTGATAAGGGACATGAGCAACCCTATGGCTACACGATTTGAAGTTAGATCACCAAACCCGACCACCAACACTTATGTGTCAATTGCCGCAATCTATCAGGCAATGCTCGACGGAATCCTTAGTATTCAAAAGTCCGGCATGTCGCTCGATGAAATCGAAAAAGAGCTTTCAAAAAAACCGGGAGATAGTGCCTTTTATCTTGAAAAAGAAAGGGCATATAGGAGCGAAGAAGACGTATTTGAGGATTACACCGATGAAGAACGGGGTTCAATGTTTGGAATACCTCCAGCAACAGTATATGAAAATGTATTAGCTTTAGATTTATACCCCAAGAAAGTCGATATACTTTTAAATGGAGATGTATTTACAAAAGACATCATCAAATCCCTTAAATCAGCATCAACCAGTCAATGGATTAATGAATTGAAGTCCAGAATACTCGATACCAATACTGATTTGGTACGCTCTTACAAAAAAATCCATGAAACTGAAAATGCAACGGATTACGATGTTGTGAACTGGGAAAAAATTAATCAGCTTCGTCATGATTTGATGAAAAACAAACTCAGCAAGCAGTCCCTATTCGAGGAGTTGAGATTTGCGATAGAAGAAGAAAATTATGAGGCTGTTTCAAAACTGCAAATTGAAATGCAGAAAAAAATGGCAGAACTAGAAAAGTTCTATTATATCTACAAGCGCAACCTTTTCGGAATAAAGTAAGCAGCTTACTGCTCATAAAGATTTGTCTAGAAAAGAGATGGTTAAAGGTCATCTCTTTTTCTGCTTTTCGTGTTTATTTTACAATTTCAACTTTTTCCCTTGTTATATCTTTAATGCTCTGAGCCCCTGTCATTCTCATTACATCCTCAAGCTCAGCTCCAATTTTTTCGGTGTAAAGTTTTACGCCTTCTTTTTCTCCTCCATAAACCGCAACTCCGTAGGGTCTTCCAATGAGCACTCCATCTGCTCCCAAAGCCAGGGCCTTAAATATATCTGTTCCCTTTCTGAACCCTCCGTCAATAAAGATTTTCATTTCCCCTTTGCAAGCTTCAACAATACGTGGCAATACCTCTATAGTAGATAGAGTATCATCTAAAACCCTACCCCCATGATTTGAAACAATTATTCCAAAGGCACCTGCATCTTTTGCTTTTAAAGCCCCTTCAACAGTCATTACTCCTTTAACAATAAATGGCAACTCAGTGCTCGCAATTATCTTCCTCAGAGATTCAACTGACTGCGGAAATAGCGGCTTGCCCATTTTTGCAAACACAGTGAGTCCTGCGGCATCCACATCCATTGCAATCGCCATCACATTTCTTTCTTCTGCAATTTTTACCTTCCTTATTGATTCTTCAACACCCCACGGTTTGATTGTCGGAATACCGCATCCTGATACCGCCCCTATGGCATCCAACGGACCTGTGTACGATTCTTCCGGTATGCCGTCTCCTGTAAATGCCGCAGTTCCCGATTCAAAGCATCCATTAACGACAGCTTCCGAATAACTTGTGTCTGTAAATCCTTCCCCATAATTAACTTTGACTCCACCTATCGGAGCTGCAAAAAATGGGTATTTAAATGACCTTCCAAACATTTCAAGACCTGCATCGACTTTTCCGGATTGATAAAGCGTATCCATGTGAATCTTAACATTTTTAAGTTGCTCAACATTTCTAATAAATCCGTTTCCGGAACCTTTCCCTCCCATACCCGGGACCTGTCCCTTGCATGCAACACCGTTGCACTCTAAACAAACCTTGCATTTGCCCCCAAATTTTTTTTTCGCATTATTTCTTACATCAGTATAGTCCATAACATTATCGCCTTCCCATGAAATCTATTTCATACAGGTCAGTTCTTCTATGTTTCATAAGCGGCAACTCGTTCCTAACCTTTTCAATTAAATCTTTTTCCATTTCACATATCAGCAAACCTTCTTTATCATCAAGCTGCTGTTTTACTCTTCCCCATGGATCAACAAAAATCGTATGTCCATAGGCATGATAAGATGCATTCCAGTCAACCGCAGGTGAAACCGCTGCAAAATAAACCTGATTATCCAATGCCCTGGCTTTTGCTGTCATTTCCCAATGAGCAGATCCTGTAATCCTATTGAACGCTGCAGGAACTACAATCAATTCTGCTCCCTTCAAGGCCATAAGCCTCATAAGTTCCGGAAATCGCATATCATAGCATATTGCCAATCCCACAATTCCAAAAGGAGTCTCAAAAACCGTTACATCTCGTCCCGGTGTCAGGGTTTCCGATTCTTTAAAACGTATTCCGCCCTCTATGTCGATGTCGAAGAGATGCATTTTTCGATGTTTTGCAACAATTTCCCCTTTCGGGTTCAGCACAAATGAAGTGTTGAATACGTTCCCTTCCTCAATTTCAGGAATTGAGCCCGCAACGATGTAAACCCCATTCTCTATTGCAGCTTTTGACATTTCTTTTATTGTCTTTCCCGAAGCATCCTCTGCATATTTTCTAAAATACTTGTTGTCATAAGGACAATTGAACATTTCAGGAAGCACAATCATGTCCGCCCCTTCTATTGATGCTTTTTTTATCATTTCACAAGCTTTATCAATGTTGGCATTTTTATCTTCAGTTACATTCATTTGCACTAATCCAAGTTTCATTTCAATCCTCCTTAGATTATATTATTATTTTCTTATTACAGCTTTCGCAAGTACCATGCAATACCATAAGCAAATCTTCTACTTCCACCTTATACGAACTTTCAACACTGCTGGTTATATCAATAAGATCCATCACAAGCTTTGGGTCATCGATATCAAAAATCTCACCACAGCTATCGCATTTAAAATGAATATGGAGTTTTTTCCCGCTGAATATTTTCAGTTCATAATATCTATGTTTGCCTATCGCTATTTCCTCGATAATTTGATTCTTTTTTAGTATGTCTATTGTCCTGTAGACTGTCGGCAAGCTTATCCCTTTTGCCTTAACTAATTCATACACATCCTCAGGCTTCAAATGCTTGTCGCTTTCCAAAAATATTCTAATAATCTCTTTTCTTGAAGAAGTGAATTTGAAATTCTTTTTTCTTAAAATGTCTTCTATCATGCACACTTTATCATTCATATAATCACATCCATTATTTATTGGAGAAAGCGAGATTTTTATCTCGCTTTCAATCTTTAATTCTCGCAAACAGAATTATTTGATTCAATTTCTCCCTCAAGATATTTTCTTACTGCTTCTTCTACATCTCCTGACATTCCAACAATAACCTTAATATTATTTTTTCTAAACAATTCCTGTACAACAGTTTTTTTATTACTTTTCTGCTATCAGTTCCTTGATTTTCTCATTGAAGTCATCAAAAATACCGAATCCAATTTCTGGGTACAACTCAACTTTTCCTTCATCGCACAGTTCAACAAACTGAGAGTCGATTGGCAATTTATGTATTATATTCAAATCCATATCCTTGGCAATTTCATCCAATTTGCTCTTTCCGAAAATATAGTTGCGTTTACCACAATCAGGGCACTCGTAATAGCTCATGTTCTCTATGACTCCCATTACAGGAATATTCATCATGTTGGCCATGTTGATCGATTTTTTTACAATTAAATTGACAAGATCTTGAGGCGCTGTAACAACAATAATTCCATCAACCGGAACTGACTGCATTACTGTAAGCGATACATCTCCGGTTCCCGGCGGCAAATCGATTATGAGGTAGTCAAGCTCTCCCCAGTTTACATCGGTATAAAATTGTTTTACTGTGCTTCCAAGAAGCGGTCCTCTCCAAATAACGGGAGACTCCTCTTCTTTTATTAAAAGATTCAATGAAATAACTTTTATTCCGTTTTGTGCTTCAACCGGGTTTATTGATTTTTCGTCTCCGGTTGCGCGCTGAGCATTGATTCCGAAAATCTTCGGAATGCTGGGTCCTGTTATATCAGCATCCATTATTCCTACCTTGTAGCCTTGTTTACTCAGCGCCAAAGCCACCAATGATGTTACCGATGATTTTCCAACTCCGCCTTTACCGCTCATTACTGCGATAACTTTTTTAATATTGCTGTTGTCATTTGTTCTCTCTTTACGTATTTCCATAGTACCCTCCTATAAATAGCATATGCTAATTATATTACAACACGATAATATTTTCAATGAAAATCCTTCTCAATTGCCAACAATGCCTCCTTATTTGATATAATATAATGTATGACTATGAAAGGAGTATACTATGTCAGAATACAAATTAATTGCCACGGCAACCTTCGGGTTGGAATCCGTTGTAGCCAAAGAACTTAAGGCCCTTGGATTCAAAGATTTGAAAATTTTCAACGGAGGTGTTGAATTTGCGGGTATTGAAGAGGATATATGCAAATGCAATTTATGGCTCCGCAGCGCAGACCGTGTTTTCATTAAACTTGCGGAATTCAATGCCACAAGCTTTGAATCTTTGTTTCAAAATGTAAAAAAAATCGAGTGGAACACGTATCTTTCTAAAGACGCTTGTTTCCCTGTGTATGCGAAATCAGTCAAGTCAAAGCTTTTCAGCCTTTCAGACATACAGTCCATATCTAAAAAAGCTGTTGTCGAGTCTATGAAGGAAACCTATAACTTGGACTGGTTTGAAGAAACAGGACCTCGCTTTCCAATACACATTGCAATTCTCAATGACCAAGCAAGCGTACTCATGGACACAAGCGGCGAAGGCCTCCATAAGAGAGGCTACCGAATAGAACCTGTTATTGCTCCATTGAAGGAAACCTTGGCCGCAGCCTTGGTATTGCTTAGCAATTGGTATCCTGACAAGCCCTTGATAGACCCATTCTGCGGATCAGGAACCATACCTATCGAAGCAGCAATGATAGCTCGCAATATAGCGCCCGGTTTAAACCGCAAATTCATTTCAGAAACATGGGGTTTCATACCCGAATCGATATGGAAAGAAACCCGAAAGGAAGCATATTCATCTATTGATTTTGATAAGTCATTGAACATACAAGGGTATGACATAGACAAACGTGCAATCAAGGCCGCCAAGATAAACGCCGCCGAAGCCGGCGTCGAAGATTCAATTCATTTCCAGGTTCGCGATATTTCCGAGCTAAGCTCAAACAGCAAAAACGGATGCGTAATCACAAACCCTCCTTATGGAGAAAGATTAGAGTCACAGGAATCGGCTGAAAGACTTTACCGAATCATGGGGGAAAGACTTAAGCATCTTGACAGATGGTCCTACTTCATAATAACCTCTCACGAGCACTTTGAATCCGCTTTCGCCATCAAATCAGATAAAAACAGAAAACTGTACAACGGACGTATTAAAAGCTACTATTATCAATACTTTAGCAGAGAATGGGGGAATTAAATTGACCCAGGTTCTATTTTTTTTAATTATTGGCATACTTATAGGCTCAATAGCAAATCTAAGCAAAAAAACAGTCCTGTTGAATTCAAAACTGCAATTCGTAGGACTGGTGTTTCTTTTATTCTTTATGGGTGCTTCGATAGGAATGAACAAAAGCCTTTTGTCCAATTTAAAAACCATCGGCATAGACTCCTTCATATATGCAATAAGCACAATATTTTTCAGCACTCTTTTTGTCTATATCGCTACAAAGAGATTTTTTGAAAGGAGTTAACCATGTCGCTTGCCATTGTCATATCAGTATGTTCCGGCATTTTCTTCGGATTTGTTTTTCTTCCAATGGAGATGAAGCCGTTAATTGAGCATGCCTCCGGTTATGCATTAAACTTTCTTATTCTTACAGTAGGAATCGAATTGGGATACAATCGCAGTGTTTTTCATCGATTAAGGGTTTTGGGTCCAAAGGTATTATTGATACCTTTTTCAATCGTTCTCGGAAGTCTGACAGGAGGTATCCTGGCCGCATTCATACTTCATCGTGAAATCGGAATAAGTCTCTCTATTGCCTCCGGATTCGGTTGGTACAGCCTATCTGGAATCCTTTTGACACGATTGGTAAACGCCGAGGTCGGCGCAATTGCTTTTCTATGTAATGTTTTCAGGGAATTGATGGCAGTATTGATTATTCCAGTGATTGCCAAACACCTCAACTTTCTTACGAGCATAGCCCCGGCAGGCGCAACCAGCATGGATTCTACACTTCCTATTATATCTAAATCCACTGATAGCGAAACATCATTGATTGCCTTTATAAATGGATTTACCCTTTCTGCGCTTGTTCCTTTTCTTGTTCCATTTTTCTTGAATTTCTAAACCATTTTCATAAGTATGTCGTTTGCCACAACTAAATCAAGAACTGCAAATCCTACAGTTTCGAATACAGTTATCCCACCGGAACCTCTATAGTTCTTGTTTTCGGCAATATATGAACCAATCTCAGAATCAACATCGCAAATTTTAATAAGCCCCATTTCAATGGGTTTAAGCAGGTCCCCTGATTCCTTCAATACGACCTCCAAGTTGTCCACCAAAATGAAAGATGCGTTCTCCATTATATCCTCGTGGATTTCCTGCATGTCCGGTCTAAACGAACCTACTGCATTTATATGAACATTCTCTTTAAGCATCTCTTTCCTAATAATAGGTGTATGGGATGTAGTAACTGTATTTATTATATCTGCATTCGCTACTGCCTCTTCAATGGTTTCGCATGCAATAAACTCGGTTTCAAACCTGTCCTTGAAGCGATTTTTCATTTCCTTTGCAAATAATTTTGTTTTATCATAGTTTCTTGCGGCAATATTCACCTTATCGATATTCCTTACAGTCAAAAGGCCTTCAATCTGGCATGGAGCCTGTCCGCCTGTACCGATGATTGCCGCTGTCTTAACTGATTCCCTGCAAATAAGATCTGTGGCAACCGCCGTAATGGCCCCTGTTCTTATTTCCGTGAGCCTTGTGCCGTTTATCATCGCTTTGACGTATCCCGTTTCGCCATCAAGCAATATCATCTGGGATGGCACATTATCCAATCCCATTTTTGAATTACCGGGAAAAACCGAAACTATTTTTATTCCTATCAAATCCATCGACTCTATCAACCCCGGCATAAAAAGGCATGTTCCCTGCTTATCTGCAAATGAAAGGCTTGTTCTAACCGGTATTTGCGCCTTTCCGTTTTCATTAAGAACCAAGGCTCTTTTTACCGATTCTATTGCTTCTGCCATTGTGTAAATCTCATCTATCTTTTTTTTGTCTATCTGAATCATTTTACTATCTCCTTGTAATTGTTTCTTAAACACAATCATTATAACATTTTAATCATACAAGTCGGTGCTTAAATACCTTTCTCCCGAGCTTGCCGACAAGGTCAAAATTCTTATCTCTTTGTCCGATTCTATACTTGAAACCAATTTTCGTACTGCGGCCAGGTTTGCTCCTGTCGAAATTCCAACCATTAGTCCCTCTTTTCTCGCGAGGAATCTGGCTTCCGTATATGCTTCTTCATCATCAACTAAAATCAGTTCATCCAATAGACCCACATTCAAAATGCTAGGAACGAATCCGGCACCTATTCCCTGCAATTTATGTGGTCCCGCTTTCTTGCCGGAAATAACCGCAGAACCAGAAGGCTCAACTCCAATGACCTTTATATTTATAATATTTTCTTTAAGGACTTTTCCTATGCCCGTAATTGTTCCCCCTGTCCCTATCCCGTTAATAAAATAATCCAATTTATTGTCCATCTGTTTTAATATTTCGATGGCAGTACCTTCCTCATGCGCTTTTGCATTGTCTTTATTGCCAAATTGATTTGCCACAAAATACTCGGGATTATTTTCTTTCATTGATTCCGCTACTTCTATTGCCCCTTTCATTCCATCTTCCTTAGGCGTCAAGATCAATTCTGCGCCATAAGCCTTCATTATTTTTTGTCTCTCAATGCTCATGTTTTCAGGCATAACAATAACAACACGATATCCTTTAACCGCCCCGACAAGGCTTAGACCAATTCCGGTGTTGCCACTCGTCGCTTCGACGATAGTGCCTCCCGCTTTTATTTCCAATCGTTTTTCAGCCTCTTCTATTATCTTTGCAGCCGGCCTATCCTTTATGCTCCCTCCGGGATTATGGAATTCAAGCTTTAAAAAAACCTCAACACCCGGTTTTGAATAGGACTCAAGTCTTACAATGGGTGTGTCCCCAATCATTTCTAGAACATTATTATATATTTCCATAGCAACCTCCTAAATAGCTTTACGTTCATCAAAACTGTCCAAACGTTCTTCGAGCATCCTTATTTTTTCCTTCATGGATTCTAATTCTTTTTCGAGAGGATCCGGAATATTAATCTGATCAAGATCCGCAAATTCATTCGCTCGTCTTATGGCATGAATCTTCACATTTCTTTTTCTTACCACCCTAGCAGGTATTCCTACGGCTGTAGAGTCTGAAGGTATATCCTTAAGCACAACGGAACCGGCGCCTATTTTCGAGCGATCCCCGATTTTTAGCGGCCCCAATACCCTTGCGCCCGCACTTATCATCACATCATTTCCGATCGTAGGGTGCCTTTTGCCCGTGTCCTTCCCGGTGCCTCCAAGGGTAACCCCTTGATAAATTGTTACATTTCGACCTATCTCAGCGGTTTCGCCTATTACAACTCCCATTCCATGATCTATGAATAGGTTTTCTTTAATTTTTGCTCCGGGATGAATTTCAATACCTGTCAAGAACCTGCTTATTTGAGATAGAAATCTAGCCGTAACCTTATACCCCTTATGGTAAAGAGCATGATTCAAGCGATGTGAAGCAATTGAAAAAACGCAAGGATGACAAATCATCACCTCATATCGGCTATTAACCGCTGGATCCCTATCTATTATTGAATCCAAATACTCTCCGAAAGATTTAAATCTATTCATTTTTTTCCCTCCTTAAAATAAAAATCTGCCCCTGTGCAACTCACAGAGGCAGATTGGTATCCGCTTTTCCACTCTATTGAGACTAATCATCTCTCATATTTTTAACGGTATAAACCGGAACAGCCTACTAAATTCAACTGTCAGCTCATAGGTGCAATTCGTCCCGCTTCCAACCGTGAAGCAATTACAGCGTACATGCTTCCTCTCTGTCCGTTTATTCGGGATTACTCTCCTACTCAAAGCCTTTATTAATATATTTTATTATGATATCACAGATTTAAATCTATTGCAAATTTTTTATCGTTCCTCCCTAAAATAAGGATTCGATAAACCCTCAGGAGGCATGTTCTCTCTGCTTTTCCTAAGGGATATTATTATTAAAACTATTATTGTCGCTAAATACGGGAACATGTCTACAATGTATTGCGAAATGCTTAAATCAAATTTTTGGAGTCTAAATCCTATTATATCCAATCCTCCGAAAAAATATGCTCCCAATATCGCCTTGTTAGGATTCCAAGTACTGAATATTACCAAAGCAACAGCTATCCAACCTCTTCCAGCCGTTACGTTTTCCTGCCAGGCCGGAACATAAACCAATGAAAGATAGGCTCCTCCCAATCCGCATAATGCACTGCCAAACAAGATATGAACATATTTATACAGGTTTATATTTATTCCGCTTGCATCGGCAGCTGAAGGATTTTCTCCGACCACCCTCATATTTAGGCCCCAACGGGTGCGATACATGTATATACCAAGCAAAATCGCTGTAATATATCCCAAGTAAATGAATACATTCTGATTGAACAATATTTTTCCCAAAATCGGTATATCGCTGAGTCCGGGTATTTCAAAAGCCTTGAAAAAACTCCCTACTTCTACCGGCACAATCTGTCCCATAAGGCTCTTGCCCGCAAAACCCGATAGACCCGTTCCGAGAATAGTAAGAGACAATCCCGTTACCACCTGATTTGCCTTTAGAGAAACTGTCAGAAATGCAAATATCAATCCTCCGAAAGCACCCGCGGTTGCAGCTCCAAGCAGAGCCATATATGGGTTCGAAGTCAACAGCCCTATTTTGAATCCGGCAACTGCTCCCATCAGCATTAGACCCTCAACTCCAAGATTCAAATTGCCTACTTTTTCGGTAATTATTTCTCCAAGGGTTGCAAATAGCAAAGGGGTTCCTGCCTGTACCGCTGCATTAAGAAATACGATTATTGCCATTTACATCCCCTCCTTTTTCACTCTATTATTCTTGAATATTATTTGATACTTAACAAAAAACTCGCTGCCAAGAACAAACAGCAGTATCATTCCCTGCAATATCTGAGCTGCAGACTGCGGAATTTGAAAAGCTGTCTGTATATACGAACCACCCTGAATAAGAATCGCAAACAAAAACGATACCACCACAATCAACGGTGCGCTCAAACCGGAGAGCCATGTTACAATAATTGCCGTGTATCCCACCCCGCCAGTCACTTCTACTGAAAGAGTCCCACTGACAGCAGAAGCCTGAATCATTCCAGCTATACCCGCTAGTGCGCCACCTATAAACATTGCCTCCAAAATGATACTCCTTACATTCATTCCTGCATAAGCCCCTGTATTTTCGCTCTCGCCTATTACATTTATTTCATAACCTTTTTTGGTGTAATGTATAAAAACATATACAACTGCCGTCAACACAAGTGCAATAACCCATCCTATATGAATCCCCAGGAATTCAGGCAGAACCGCATTTGATGTAAAGTTTGGAATTTTAGGAAATCCGAGGGCATTTTTGTCCTTCCACGGACCATATTGCAAATATGTTATCCACTTCAATGCAACGTAATTCATCATTAGGGTAAACAGAACCTCATTTGTTCCGTATTTTGCTTTGAAATATGCCGGTATAAGTGCCCATAAACCGCCTCCAATTGCTCCTGCAATGAGCATAACAATTAAAAGCGCCAGCCTATTCATATCGGGATAGCTCAATGCAAAATAACTTGCAAAAAAGGCTCCCATAATCATTTGTCCCTCGGCTCCGATATTCCAAAATTTCATTTTAAATGCCATAAGTATTCCAAGAGATGTTATCGTTAGCGGAATAGTACTTATTATAGTTTCCTTAAATCTGTAGACCGATCCAAAAGAACCCTCGAGCATCGACAAATATACTTTTATCGGATCATGTCCGAGGAACACAATAAACAAGGCCGACAGCATCAATGCCATTATTATTGCCGTTATTCGCGTAAAAATATTCCTGTTTTTGCTTACTTCAGACCGCGCGGCTATTCTTATCATGATATATCGCCAACTCCTTTGTCCAAGGGATTGCCGGCCATCATATAGCCCAAATCCTCTTTAGTCGCTTGATGTCCGTCCAATGTACCTATGAGTTTTCCGTTGCAAAGAACCATTATTCTGTCGCACATCTCTATGAGTACATCAAGATCCTCTCCTATGAATAGAACGGCAACACCGCTCTTCTTTTGATCGTTTATCAAATCATAAACAAGGTGAGCCGATCCAACATCAAGTCCTCTTGCCGGATAAGCAGTAATCATAATTTGCGGCTTTGTCTCTATTTCCCTTCCAAGCAGAACCTTCTGTATGTTGCCGCCTGACAGCATGCTAACCTTTGTATAGATATCCGGAGTCGATATATTTAGCTTTTCAACTAAGCTAGCCGCCTTTTCTCTTGACTTTTTCTTTGAAAGAAAGAATCCCTTCTGGCTTTGGTATTCCTTTAAAGGAACATTATCCACAATGTCCATCGAAGCTATCAGACCCATTCCCAATCTGTCTTCAGGAACAAAACTCATACTTATACCCATTTTTATGATTTCCCTTGGAGACTTGCCGACAAGATTGCTTTTGCCAAATTTTATTTTCCCGCTGTGTATCTTTTGCAAACCGGCAATGGCCTCGCACAGTTCTTTCTGTCCGCTGCCAGCAACACCTGCAACTCCCAGAACTTCTCCGCTGCTCAAATCAAATGTTATGTCTTTAAGAACCTTTACACGTTCCTCATTATTAACTGTTAATCCGCTTACTCTAAGCAATAATTTTTTGTCTTTGGTTTCAGGCCTGTTTATTGATAGATTCATGGACTTTCCAACCATCTTGTCAGTAAGTTCATGTGAATTCAGATTCTTGTTCTGAACAGTTTCGATGTATTCACCTTTTCTAAGTATTGTTATCTTGTCGCTTATTTCAAGCACTTCATTTAATTTATGTGTTATTATCACAATTGCGCAACCGCTTTTTTTCATCCTATTTATAATTTCAAATAATTTTTTTGTCTCCTGCGGAGTCAGAACAGCAGTCGGCTCATCAAGAATAAGTATCTTTGCCCCGCTATAAAGAACCTTCAAAATTTCAACCCGCTGCTTTTCAGCCACCGACATGTCATAAATCTTTTTATCAGGATCGATTTCCAATCCATAACGCTCGGAAAGATACCTTATCTCTTCCGAAATTTTTCCACCGTTAATAAACGGCATCCCCTTTTGACCCGCAATTATATTTTCTTTGGCTGTCAACACATCAACTAATTTGAAGTGTTGGTGAACCATTCCGATTCCCAAACTTATAGCCACTTTCGGCGTCGTTATATCTGCCTTTTGTCCTTCTACAAAAACAAAACCACTGTCAGGCTGGTAAATGCCTGACAGTATGTTCATTAATGTACTTTTTCCTGCACCATTTTCACCCAGCAGGGAATGAACTTCCCCGCCGTGCAGTGTGAGAAATACATCTTTGTTGGCTTGGACTTTTCCAAATATTTTTGTAATATTCTGCATTTCTACCAATACTTTTTTATCTTGCAACATATCATCACCCGATTATTCTATTTTTCCTTCTACCCCTTTGACAAACCAATCCATTGAAAGCATTTCTCCATCGCTCATTACTTTTCCATCTTCAACCTTCAAAGTTCCTTCTTGGTCGTAAAGAGGTCCTGCGAAAACTACGAGGCTTCCATCAGCCAATGCTGCAGTTGCTTCGTCAACTATTGCTTGGGCTTCTGCCGGAGCGTTTTCAGTAAATTCAGCAAGTTTTACAACTCCGTCTTCCATTCCGCCCCAATAAGGTTCGTTTGTCCATTCGCCTTTCATAATCTTATCTACTTGTTCTGTGTAATATGGTCCCCAATCCCAGATAGGAGCAGTCATGAATGCATTCGGTGCAGCAGCGCTCATGTCCGTGTGATAACCAATTGAGAAAGCGCCTCTTTCTTCAGCTGCCTGTTGAGGTCCTGCTGTATCCTGATGCTGAGCTATTACATCCGCACCCTCATCAAGAAGTGCCTTTGCTGCTTCTTTTTCATTTGCAGGGTCATACCAAGTGTGAGTCCATCTTACCGCTACTGTTGCGTTTTCATTTACAGATTGTACGCCCAATGTGAATGCGTTGATTCCTCTTATTACTTCAGGTATCTCATATGCTGCTACATATCCTATTTTGTCGCTTTCAGTTTTAAGGCCTGCTACTATTCCCGACAAGTATCTTGCTTCATATATTCTTCCAAAGTAATTGTTCATATTAGGAGCATCCTTATATCCTGAACAGTGAAGGAATGTAACTTCCGGATACTCTTCAGCTACCTTTACTACATAATCCATGTAACCGAAGCTTGTTGCAAATATAACTTTTGCACCTTGGTCAATCATATCTTTCATAACCTTTTCTACTTCAGGTCCTTCAGGTACGGATTCCTTATAAATAGTCTCAACCCCTAGTTGTTCCTCAAGGTAGAGTCTTCCTTCATTGTGAGTGTACGACCATCCGCCGTCTCCTATCGGTCCTACATATACAAAACCTACTTTGAATGCTTCTTCCGGAGTAGCCTCTTCTGCTTCAGTTGCAGGCTCTTCCGGTGTTGCCTCTTCCTTGGCGCAACCCACAAACAACATGGATAGAACCAATAACAATGACATTAATACTACAAACGATTTCTTGAACATGATTTACTCCTCCTGTATATTATATTATTTTATTTTTATGCCTTCATAATCCATTTTTTCAATGGATGCAAGGGCTTCAAGCCTATATCCTTTTTCTCTTAAAATCTTCCCGCCATCTTGGAATGCTTTTTCAATCAAGGCTACTACTCCAACAACATTTGCGCCTGCCTGTTCAACCAGATCTATCATCCCCAAGGCTGCTTGACCGTTTGCAAGAAAATCATCAACAACAAGCACATTTTCACCTTCGATTAAATATTTTTTAGAAACAACCACATCATAGCGACATGACTTTGTGTATGAAAACACTTTGGTTTTATATAAATCATCCCCAATGTTTCCTGATGTTATCTTTTTTGCAAAAACAAAAGGAACATCGAAATTTCTAGCCACGGAATACGCCGCAGGAATTCCCGAGGTTTCAATAGTAAGTATCTTGTCAACTTTGCAGTCCTCAAACCTTCTATGTATTTCTTCGCCTATGTCGTCCATTAGCTTGTAATCAACCTGATGGTTAATAAAGCTGTCAACCTTCAATATGTTTCCATCCAATACTCTTCCGTCTTTCAATATTCGATCTTTAAGTGTCTTCATTTTCCCCCCTCAAAGCAAAAACCCAACCAAATTTGGTTGAGAGTCAGAAAAAACTGCTCCCGTAGTCGGATTGTTAACGGCAACCCGGTAGAAACTTTTGGACCATATCTCCAAATCTATACGGACGAACTTTTAATCAAATTATTAATTTAATATTCGTTATTATTGTAAAGCATATTTGCTAAAAAATCAACCTATCGATTACATTTTTTCCATTATTGTCTCAGCGATATAATCCTCAATGGGCTTTTCAATATATTTTATTTTATCTGCGTTGAAATCATATCTAAACATGAATACATTAATAAGCAATTTCCCGCCGATGGTATAGAATGGATTTCCATGGCCCGGAATAAATGCTATCTCTATTATTTCGTCTTGCTTACCGCTAATCTTCTCTTCAACTGCTTTCACTTCTATGGATTTAACCGTTTCTATTATCATCTTCATTACTTCCGGGTCTTCCATTATCCACATGTTGTAATTCCAAAAGCTTCCTTCCTTCTTGTTTGCAGGGCGAAACATCTCTCTGTTCGATATTGCGCTCAAAATTTTCCTTACAGATTCCTTGTTAAATTCATCGTCATATAGCGACTTCATGTCTTCCATGTCAGCTATGTCGTTTAAGTATCTTTCGCCTACTTTTTCTCTCTCCATAGTAGCCGTCCAAAAAAATATCATTGCTTCAAAAACCCTCAAATCCATTTTTAAACTCATAACAAACCCCCTAAATTTTTAATTACGATTTATTATACCATCAATTTCTTTTTGCGTTTAACTTTTTGGCATAAGAATACTATCTTTAGGGTAAGATTACAATATACAAATAAAAGGAGATGTATGTTATGTCCATATATGCTTATATTGCAATTATCGCCGTCTTATTCATATTGTTCTTTGCTCGGCAACAAAAAAAACTAAGGAATTCGGAATCTTTTTCAAAATCGGCTCTAGATTTCTTTAATTCACTCGATAATTTTACGCCTTCCTACGGGATTTTCGGAATAAAGGATCCTTCCGGCCATACTAAAGCCATGGCAATTGACCCTAAAAATGAATCTATTTGCTTGTACGATGAAAACGAAAAAAACAAGCATCACATTATGAATTACTCGGAATTGGTGTCGTCCGAAATTTTCGAAAACGAAACTTCAATATCATTCTTTTCCGATGATTCCAAAATACTTAAACTCAATTTCGAGAAGGAACTCGCCGAGGAAGAGAAAAAAATATTAAGGCTTTCCGTAGAGTGCACATTTATTTCGGAGAAAGTCCCAAGTTTCAAGATTTATACAATCAATTCAAGCGGTCCTGTCGACAACAACGAATACCTTTTCAAAAGGGAAGAAACAAACAAGTGGCACCGTCTCATGGTCAAAATAATCGATTACAATAACGAGTCGGTCAAACATATATATTAACCGACAAGTATTTTTCTTCCCACCTTAAATAATATCGACTATTTAGAGATCTTTGAAGGCCTCTCTTACGCTTTCGAGGGTCTCCCATTTTTTGCTGAAACAGAACCTTACTTGATGAATGCCGTACTCCTTTTTAGAATAAAATGATGTCCCCGGCACAACCGCAACCCCAGTCTTCTTTATTAACTCGATGCAAAATTCATAGTTGTCTTTTGTTCCATATTCCTGCATCAGATCTTCACAATCGGCTATGATGTAGTAGGCGCCTTTTGGCCTGTACGGCTTAAATTTACTATTCTCAAGGGTTTCAAACACATGATTTCTTGCCTGGTTATAATGCTCCTGCAAGCCCATGTAATAGGATTCATCGAGGTTCAAGGCAGTGACTGATGCATGCTGAAACGGAGTAGGGGCTCCTACTGTGAAAAAGTCATGCACTTTTCTTATTCTGCTTGTAATACGCTCATCCGCTATAGCCCAGCCCACTCTCCATCCCGTAACTGAATAGGTTTTCGAAATCGAGTTAATTGTTACAGTTCTATTCTCCATGCCCGGCAGAGAAGCTATTGAGATATGCTTTTCGCCGTCAAAAATAATATATTCATATATTTCATCCGTAATTGCATACACGTCCCATTTCATGCATAAATCAGCAATCTTTTGTAATTCATCCTTTGAGAAAACCTTGCCTGTAGGATTATTCGGCGTATTGATTATTATCGCCTTGGTTTTTTCGTTAAATGCATTTTCAAGGTCTACCTCGTCATAGGACCACGCAGGCGGTTTAAGCCTTACATAACGCGGAGTAGCGCCCGAAAGAATTCCATCTGGTCCATAGTTCTCATAGAAGGGTTCAAATACTATTATTTCGTCACCCGAATTCACGAGTGCCATCATAGTTGAAATCATGGCCTCGGAAGCCCCGCAGGTTACCGTTATTTCCTTTTCGGGATCACAAACGATTCCATTATACTCCTTTTCCTTCCTTGCTATCGCCTCTCTTAATTCCTGTTCACCAAAGGTTATGGGATACTGATTTAGCTCTTCATCTATCGCACGCTTAGCTGCTTCTTTTAATATGTTAGGGCTTCCAAAATCCGGGAATCCCTGGGACAGGTTATACCCTCCATAAAATTTGCTCACACGTGTCATTTCCCTTATTACGGATTCCGTAAACGCTTCAGTCTTTTTTGACAAAGCTTTCATTATAATCCTCCTATACTTTCATCATGCTTCAATGTTAACATAATGAAAAACAACAAGCCACCTTCACTTGCTGTCCAAATAAAATAATCAGATAAACCCTCTAAGCTGATTATTTATAAATATACACAAAAAAGGCCTTCGCATAATGCGAAGGCCTTTTTTGTGTATTTATGCTATATATTATACTGTCTTTGGCCCTTTTCCAGCCTTCATCCTATTGTTCTCATTCAGAATCTTTTTCCTGAGTCTCAAAGCATCCGGAGTAACTTCCACAAGCTCGTCTATTTCGATGAACTCCAATGCCTCTTCAAGAGTGAATTTCTTTGGATTCTGAAGCTTTATGGCATCATCGCTTCCGGAAGCCCTTGTATTGGTAAGCTTTTTGTTTTTACATGGATTGACAGCCATATCGTCCTGGCGGCTGTTCATTCCTATAATCATGCCTTCATATACTTCTGTGGCAGGATCTACGAATATGGTAGACCTTTTCCCAAGATTAAACAGTGAATAAGCCATCGTGGATCCCCTAAGCTGGGCTACAAGAACACCATTCTTTCTTCCCGGAATTTCCCCAAAGTAAGGCTGGTAATCTTGGAAAGAACGCACCATAGTGCCCTCTCCCCTAGTATCGTTTATAAATTCGCTTCTGAAACCCAAGAGTCCTCTTGTCGGAACGGCAAACTCAATCTTTGCATATCCATTTTCCGAGATCATTGCAAGCATTACGCCCTTACGTTCATTCAGTTTTGAAATGACGGTTCCGCTATATGTTTCCGGCATTGTAGCTAAAACCCGTTCCACCGGCTCAGAGCGAACCCCTTTTATATTTCTCATGAGAACTTGGGGTTTGGATACTGACATCTCGTACTTTTCCCTTCTCATGTTTTCAAGAAGTATGGAAAGATGGAGTTCTCCTCTTCCGGATACGATGAATCCGTCCTTTCCTTCAAGTTCCTCAACTCTAAGTCCAACATTTACTTCAAGCTCCCTATCGAGACGCGCCTTCAGGTGCCTTGATGTAAGATATTTTCCGCTCTGTCCACAAAATGGAGAGTCGTTTACATAAAAATTCATAGAAAGCGTAGGCTCCTCAATCTCAATCATCTCGAGAGGCTCAACGGCTCCTGTCATACAGATTGTTTCGCCTATGGAAATATCTGACATTCCGGACAATACGACGATTTCACCGCTTCCCGCTTCATCTGTCTCCACACGCTTGAGTCCTTCATTAATATACAGATTTACAATCTTGGCCTGTTTGACGCTTCCGTCCCTTTTAGCTACTGATACGGTCTGCCCCTTTTTTATGGTTCCTTTTCTTATTCGGCCAATCCCGAGACGACCCACATAGTCGTCATAGTCAAGCGACGATATCTGAATTTGCAGCGGCTCATCATCCCTATCCGGATACGCCTCTACATGCGACTGAATCAAATCGAAAAGAGGATCCAAATTATCGCTTTCATCTGACATATCCATCTTTGCTATGCCTTCCCTGGCAACTCCGAAAATAATCGGAAAATCAAGTTGTTCATCGTTTGCCCCCAAGTCGGCAAAAAGATCAAAAGCCATGTCTACAACTTCTTCGGCCCGCTCATCTTTTTTATCAATCTTGTTTATAAAAAGAATTGGCTTGAGTCCATGTTCCAATGCCTTTTTCAATACGAAACGAGTTTGCGGCATTGGCCCCTCGCTTGAATCTACAAGCAGTATTGCCGTATCCACTGTTTTAATAATCCGCTCAACTTCCGAAGAAAAATCGGCATGTCCCGGTGTGTCTACAATATTAATTTTCACGCCTTTGTGTTCGATGGCGCAATTCTTTGAATAAATTGTGATGCCCCGTTCCCGTTCCAGATCGTTACTGTCCATGATGCAGTCTCTGACTTCCTCATTGTCCCTAAAAACGTTGCTCTGTTTCAAGAGCGCGTCAACCAGGGTTGATTTGCCAGCATCTACGTGGGCTATCACTGCTATGTTAATAATCTTTTGTTTCATAATTTCCTTCCTTCTCATGCATTTATTTATAATCAACTCTTCTATTATACACTTTAATAGTAGTGTGTGCAATTTTTTTAGAAACATTGCAATATTAAATGCCCAACTTTTTTTGAAAAACCCGCGAATATTTAGCTTGAAATCATTCTTCATATTTTATGTGTTTATGCTGCTATTTCATTTGCTGTTTTATAGCCTAATATTTTTCGTGGATAGTT